>JAOZJV010000763.1 GCA_029935695.1 Candidatus Krumholzibacteriia bacterium
CATGCCCTTTGCCAGAAGTTCTGGGATCAAAATTTCACCGGACTTGATCATGACGGCCGTTGGTTCACCCTGGAGCAGTCGCTTGGCCAGCAGGGGTGCCGCGGCCAGTTCACGGGCGGGGTCAACACCGTTCAGTCGCACATTGGTGGTTTCCGCGAAATTACTGAACATACCGCCGAATTTGATACGCGGCGAATAGGCCTCGATACCCTCGATGGCCTCCAGTTCTTTTTCGATGATTTCAGCATCTTTGGTCACCAGGTTCAGGTGCAGGGGCAGGTTGTCGATCGACGCGACATATCCCTTCTTGTGCACCTGGAGATGCCCCAGCATGGAGTCGGTGATCTGGCTGATCATCATGGCTTTGAACGCGCCAGAAACAGCCACAAAAAGCAGTACGGCCATGACGCCGATCGTAATGAGAGAGGAAGTCAGGAGGGTACGCCGTTTGTAGCGGAGCAGGTTGCGCAGGGCAATTTTAAAGAGGTTACCCATGGTCGGACCTCCTGTCTTCGCGGCTGATCAGGATGCCGTCCTCAAGGGTGTAGATGATTTCGGCTTCACCAACAATTTTTGGATCGTGGGTTGAAAAAATGAAGGTGGTCTTCTTCTTGTCCTTCATGGATTTCATCAGGTCAATGACCATGTAGGCCGTATCGTGATCAAGGTTGGCGGTGGGTTCGTCGGCCAATACCAGTTTGGGGTCACCCACCAGCGCCCGGGCGATGGCCACACGCTGCATCTGGCCGCCGGAAATCTGGTTCGGGTATTTTTTTGTCTGGTCGGCCATACCGACCATCTCCAACAGGTTTTCCACCCGTTCTCTTCTCTCTGGTGCCTTGATACTTGAAGTCATCAGCAAGGGGTATTCGATGTTTTCAAAAACACTGAGTACCGGGATCAGGTTAAAATCCTGAAAGACAAAGCCAATGTTGCTGCCGCGGAAGGCGGCGCCATCGGTCCGGCCGAGGGATGATACGTTCGTGCCGGCGACCGACAGGGATCCGGTTGATGGTTTGTCGAGGCAGCCGATCATGTTCAGCAGGGTTGTTTTGCCGCTTCCCGAGGGCCCGACGAATGATATAAATCCCGCCGGTTCGATTTCGAAGTTCAGACTCTTTAGAGCCTGCACCTCAACTTCTCCTGTTTGATATGTTTTGCTGACATCGGTGGCTGTCACGAGATTCATGGCCCCTGCTTCCGTTTTGCTCCGTCGATTTCCGACTCTCTTGGCTTTTACCATGGTTAAACGACTAAACGAACTGTGAGTCGAAAACCAGCGGTAAGTCTTCCACATTACTGAATAATCAGAGCATTGGCCTTAAAGATCAGGTTGTACCTCTGAAATTGTGTTTTTTGTTTCGGTGGTTCTAATCCTGCCTGACAGACATCAAGTGGCGTTGGTGCCGGTTTCTGACCCCGGGGATTCTTGCCATGAAAGAGGCGCTTCGTTTGAAGCGCCTCTTTCGTGTTACGCGAAACCTGTGAAGAGCCTATTTCAGCATCATGACTTTACGATGATCAACCCGGCCGTCGGCCTCCAGTCGCACATAGTATGCTCCACTGGACATACGCCGCCCGCTGTCGTCGCGACCCTGCCAGACTACGCCGTGATCACCGGCCTGACGTTCTTCATTCACCAGAGTCCTGACCAGACGTCCGGTCACATCATAGACCATCACGCGGACTGGTCCGGACTGGGCCAACTGGAAGCGGATTCGGGTCTGGGGATTGAACGGGTTGGGTACATTGGCCAGCAGCTGTGTGCGCACCTGCGGCATGCTCTTGACCGTGACCTCAACTTCAGGACTGCGGGCGAGCTCGACACCATCGTGTACCCTGGCGTAGCTGTAACGCAGAATCGTACCGCCGGGATAATCCGGATGATCACTGAAC
>JAOZJV010000764.1 GCA_029935695.1 Candidatus Krumholzibacteriia bacterium
GTGAGCGGAAGCGGTTGTTGGCCTGGCGCAGGGCCATGTCCGGCTGAATTTTCAGCCATCGGGCCACATTCACCAGCGAAAAAAGAAAATCCCCCAGTTCATGCTCCATGGCCTTACGGTCACCCGATTCAATGGCCTCCATCAGCTCGCTCTCTTCTTCCCGCAGTTTTT
This sequence comes from Candidatus Krumholzibacteriia bacterium, assembly GCA_029935695.1. Taxonomy (GTDB): domain Bacteria; phylum Krumholzibacteriota; class Krumholzibacteriia; order LZORAL124-64-63; family LZORAL124-64-63; genus LZORAL124-64-63. The sequence goes on from JAOZJV010000764.1 coordinate 172, forward strand.
CCCACACACCGCTGATGTCGGGCCAATCGAACCCCACAGAGGCTGCATTTTTCTGATAATTGTAGGCCTGATGCAAAGGTGCTGTGCTCGCTGGCATGTCTTTCAGGGCCGACTGGCGGTCCGGGTCGATCCCTTTGGCCCGTTTCTCCTGGGCCTTGATGGCGTTCCACTGCTCCTGGCTGTCGCTGGTGGTAGTGGCACTGGTATCGCCAAATACGTGAGGATGCCGGCGGATGAGCTTCTCGTTGCCGATGCGGGCGATGTCATGCATGTCCACAGGTCGGGTTTCACTGAGGATGCGGGTGCAGAAACTCGTCATGAAAAGCAGGTCGCCCAGTTCTTCTTCGCATCCTTCTTCATCCCCGGCCAGGGCTGCTTCCACCAGCTCGCCGCCTTCGTCCATGAGGAAACGGGCGGCATCCAGCAATGATTGCTTTTGATCCCAGGGACAGCCGCCGGGATTGCGCAGAATATCGATGGTGTCGAGCAGGGTTTCGAAATGGTCGGACATGGAGATGCCTTTCTTTGGGTGAAATAAACCAGCCGTAAGATAAGTTCAGAAATTAATTCAGATTGGCTTGAGAGCAAACCTCTGTTATCGTATTCAGTCGATTGTCATCCATTATTCCGCATACCAGAGGTGTATTTTTGACCGAGTGGATCCGCATCAAAGGCGCCCGTCAGCACAATTTGCAGAACGTCGACGTCGATTTCCCCCGCTGCACCCTGACAGCCGTATCCGGCCTTTCGGGATCCGGCAAATCTTCCCTGGTCTTTGATACCCTCTATGCCGAGGGCCAGCGCTGTTATGTGGAATCCCTGAGCACCTACGCCCGGCAGTTTCTGGCCCGTTTGCCCAAGCCGGATGTGGATTGGATCGACGGCATCAGCCCGGCCATCGCCATTGAGCAGCGCAACGCCGTCACCAGCGGGCGCAGCACCGTGGGCACCGTCACCGAAATCAATGATTACCTGCGGGTTCTGTGGGCCCGGGTGGGCAAGATCTACTGCCCCGAATGCGAAGTGCGGGTGGACAAGGAAAGCCCTGCCACCATCTGGCGCACTGTGCGCAAGGAGCAGGAAGAGGGCTCTCTGGTTCTGGTGTGCTTCCCTTTGAAAATTTCCGGAGAAGTGGCGGCCATCGGCTGGTGGGAGCCATTGCTGGCCCAGGGCTTTCAGCGGGCCGTCCTGCGGGGAGAATCCATCCGTCTGGATGATCCGGATATGGCTGATAAGCCTTTGCCCAAGGTGGATGAAACCATCGACGTGGTGGTGGACCGTTTGAAGCTGGTGGGCAAGTCGCGCGCGCGTTTCATCGAAGGCGTTGAATTGGCCCTGCACCAGGCCAACGGTTGGGCCGTGGTGCGCCTCAGTGACGGCTCCTGGCGCGAAGAATATTCCAGCGATTTGCGCTGCAACAGCTGCAGCCGGGTTTTTCCTGAACCCACACCCCGTTTGTTTTCTTTCAACTCTCCGGAAGGGGCCTGCCCGGCCTGCAACGGCTTTGGCAACAAACTGGAGTTTGACGAAGATAAAATTATTCCCGACCCGGACCTGACCCTGCGGGAAGGGGCCATCAAGCCCTGGAAGACCGAAAGTTTCAGTCGCAATTTCACAGCTTTACTGCGTTTTTGCGGCCGCCACAAAATTCCCACCGATGCTCCTTTCGCCAAACTCAAGCGCAAACAACAGCTGCTGGTTCTCGAAGGCGGCGACAAAGGATA
>JAOZJV010000765.1 GCA_029935695.1 Candidatus Krumholzibacteriia bacterium
CAGAAGTTCCAGCAAAGAATCCCCAAAATTCCCATGTAAACGAAAGACAAACAAGAAGATGAGTTGAATTTATTTCCGATATATGTACCCATGTAAAAGGCCTTTTATATCTTGACATAGAAAGATATTACGTTATATTGGTCCCATGTATGTAGAAAAGGTACCCAATCGCAATTCGCCTCCTGCGATCCTGATTCGCGAGGCAACACGTGATGGCAAGCGCATCATCAAGCGCACCATTGCCAATATCAGCCACTGGCCGGAAGAGCAAATCGAAGCCCTCAGGCACGTTCTCAAGGGTAAAACCATGGTTCCTGCCGACGAAGCCTTCTCTGTGCAACGATCCTTACCTCATGGCCATGTCGAAGCCATTCTGACAACAATCAATAATCTGGGTTTTGACAAACTGCTGGCCGGGCGACGCAGTCGTTCGCGTGATTTGGTGATCGCCATGATCATTGAGCAAATCATTCATTCCTGTTCTAAATTAGCCTCAACTCGCTTATGGCATACAACCACCTTGGCTGAAGAAATGTCCGTTGCCGATGCCAGCGCCGAAGATTTGTATGATGCTCTGGACTGGCTGTTGGTTCGCCAGAAAAAGATCGAAAAGAAGCTGGCTGAACGGCATCTCCAGGAAGGCTCGACCGTCCTTTACGATGTGAGTAGCAGTTATTACGAAGGCCATACATGCACCTTAGCCAGGTTCGGCCACAGCAAGGACAAGAAAAAAGGCAAACCGATCATTGTTTACGGTGTCATGACCGACTCTGTCGGTCGTCCGATTGCAGTCGAAGTATATCCAGGGAACACCGGTGACCCGACCACTGTTGCTGACCAAGTAGATAAACTTCGCTCTCGTTTTGATTTGTCTCGTGTTCTGTTGGTTGGGGATCGAGGAATGCTGACGCAATCGCGGATTGATACTCTACGCAGCTACCCCGGTGTCGGCTGGATCTCCGCCTTGCGGAGCAAATCTATCCGCACCTTGGTTGAAGACAAGCACTTGCAAATGTCTCTATTTGATGACCAGAACCTTGGAGAGATATCTTCACCGGATTACCCGAACGAGCGCCTCATTGCCTGCATGAATCCACTTCTGCAGTCACAGCGCCGCCATAAACGTGATGATCTTTTAGCAATGACGGAGAAGCTTTTGGCGGGAATCGCGCAGCAGGTTGCTCGCCGGACAAAGAGTTCGTTAGGCAAAGCTGAAATAGGTGTGAAGGTCGGCAAGGTAATCAATCGCTACAAGATGGCCAAGCACTTCAAGCTGTTCATTGAGGACGGTTCCTTTTCCTGGAAACGCAACGAGGAAACAATAGCCAGGGAAGAAGCTCTCGACGGGATTTATGTTATCCGGACCAGCGAACCAAAAGAGTCCCTTTCAGCGGCCGACACCGTGCGCACATACAAGAGTCTGTCCCAGGTGGAACGTTTGTTTCGCACCCTGAAGGGCGTAGATTTGCGGGTCCGCCCAATTCGTCATCGCACTGAGAATCATGTTCGAGCGCATATATTACTTTGTACATTGGCTTATTACATTGAGTGGCACATGCGAAAAGCCCTGGCACCGCTGTTGTTCGAGGATGAGGACCTGGATGAAGATCGAAAAACCCGTGACCCTGTATTGCCGGCGAAGCCGAGTGAATCGGCGAAAAGCAAAAAGACAAACCGTGTCAATGCCGAAGGTTTTCCAGTCCACAGTTTTGATACCTTGCTGGAAGAGCTCGCGACCTGTTGTCGGAATCGGTGCCGAATGACCTCGAGCCCGTCTGGGGCAACGTTCGATCAGCTTACGCAGCGGACTCAGCTGCAGCAAAAAGCCATGGAGTTGTTGGAGTGTACCCAGTAGCGTGACAGTGAGTTTTTTGATAACTGATTGAACAGGCA
>JAOZJV010000766.1 GCA_029935695.1 Candidatus Krumholzibacteriia bacterium
GCCGCAGACCCGGCCATCATTCCCACTCCAATTTTTCCCGCAGAGAGGACACTATTGCCAGCCAACCCAAGCCAGGTGCAGAACATGGGTTGCATCAGACGGGACGAGGACACTTCAGTCTTCCTCTCCCGGCAGGGGGGCAGGGTACATGGCGCTGATGACGTCTTTGTATTTCTTGCCGATGGCAAATCGTTTGACCTTCAGGGTGGGTGTCAATTCGCCGCCTTCAAGAGTGAACTCGTCTTTGAGCAGGCTGCATTTCTTAACCTGGTTAAAGCCAGGCAGATTTTTATTGGCCTTCTCTATGAGCTCTTGAAAAAGATCGTGGACTTCAGGCGTTTCAATCAATTGGGCATGTCCGGAATAGGTCAGGTTTTTCTGGCCGGCCCATTTTTCAAGGACCTCCATATCAGGCACAATCAAAGCCGTGAGAAATTGTCTCTTGTCGCCGATGACCACAACCTGAGTGACGAACTTATCACTGCGCAACAGGTTTTCAATAGGTTGCGGCGCGATATTTTTTCCACCGGCAGTCACGATGATGTCTTTTTTACGGTCGGTGATAAAGAGATACCCGTCATCATCAATGTGACCGATATCTCCCGTGGAGAACCAGCCTTCTTCATCCAGAACTTCATCGGTGGCGGCCTGGTTGTTGAAGTAGCCCAGCATGACCTGGGGCCCTTTGGCCTGGATTTCCCCATCTTCGGCAATGCGAATGTCGCAACAGGAAAGAATGCGCCCAATACTTCCGAAACGTATGTTGTCTGTGTAATTGCAGGACAGCACGGGGCTGGTTTCGGTCAGACCGTAGCCTTCAAAGATGAACAATTTACTGGCATAGAAGAATTGGTTGATGCGCGAGTTCAATGGAGCGCCACCGGAAACCATGAACCGGATGTTGCCACCCAATTTGGCCCGCAGTTTGGAGAAAACCAGTTTGTCGGCCACCGATCGCTGGAAATTCATCCAGGCACCGATGGGCAGGCCTTCAGTTTCCCTCCGCGCGCACTCCATACCCAGATTTCGGGCCCAGAAAAAGATATTTTTCTTGATGGGGCTGCCGGCCATGGCCAGGGCGTTGGTCTTGGCGTAGATCTTTTCGTAAAGCCGCGGCACGCTGATGATGATGGTGGGTTTGACTTCCACGATATCCACAGGCACAGTGTCCATTCTTTCGGCAAAGGCGATGCCGGCTCCCGCGTTGATCATGGTGTAGTATCCAGCCATGCGTTCAAGCACATGGGACAGGGGCAGAAACGAGAGCGTCTTGTCCGTGGGCAGGATGGGGAACAATTCCTGGATGGCCTGCACATTGGAAACAAAATTCCAATGGGAGAGCACCACTCCCTTGGGGTTTCCGGTGGTGCCGGAAGTGTAAATGATGCTGCACGCAGAATCTTTGTCCACAGGTACAAAATCGTCCCGGGGTGTCGGCGGGTTTTCATCCACCAGATTCTGACCAATGCGCAAGAGCTTTTCGAAGGGCATGATGTCCGGCAGATTGGTATCTTCGAAGACAACAATATCTTCCAGGAAGGGCAGGTTCTTCCGGATGGAATGAACCTTCGCAGCCTGTTCTTCGGTGGAGACGAAGATAATTTTTGGTTCACAGTCTTTCAGTATATACTCGATGGTGTGGCTCATTAGAGTTGCGTAGACCGGGACCGAAATCATGCCACCGCAGAGGGAGGCGAGGTCACAAAGTGCCCATTCAAATCGGTTCTCTGAAAGGATGGCCACCTTGTCGCCCTCTTTGAGGCCCAGAGACCGCATACCGTATCTGAGAGCCCGGACCTTGCGCAGGGTTTCTTCACTGGAGACATCGGTGTATTGACCTGTAGCGTCCCGGTATGAAAAAAGGTCAGGACGTGGCGTATCATGCACGGCGGA
>JAOZJV010000767.1 GCA_029935695.1 Candidatus Krumholzibacteriia bacterium
TATCGCCTTGTTTGAGCCACTGTCTGAGATTTGAGCACGCACGGTGATGGTGGACCCGCGCCGTGGCTTCGCTGCAACCAAGGTTGAGAGCGATTTCGGCGAACGGCAGGTCCTCAAGTTCACGCAGAAGCAACGCGGCCCGTTGTCTGGAGGACAGGCGATCCAGCCCTTGCTGGAGCCCATCGCCGAGACCGGGGAACGTCTCCTGCGTGGTGGATTCAGTGAGGTGGGAGAATTCGCGGGCCAGTTCTGTCATTCTCTGCAAACGGATTTTCGCGCGCCGCCGCCAATCCAGACATTTGCGCAGGGCCACGGTGCGCAGCCAGCTCAGCAGTGTGCCGACACCCTGGTACGTGTCCAACTTCTCCAAAGCTGTCAGATAGGTTTCCTGCATGAGGTCGCGCGCCGTGTCGCGATTGCCTGTCTGATAGCAAAGGAAGTTGAATAGGGACTGGCATGTTTCGTCGTAAATCGTCCGCCAGGCGTTTTGGTCTCCGGCGGCAGCGGCTCTGGCCAGGGCCAGGTCCTGCTCTTTTTGCATGGTGAGATCCTGTTGTTCCGCGTTCATCACTACCCTCCTTACTGTGAGGGATAAGACGGCGGGGGGAGTTGGTTCGTTTACACCATTAGAATAAAAAAATTCCGGGCGCTAGAACAGGAAGCGGGCGGTGATGCTGACCCAGCGATCATCCCACACCAGATCCCGGACGATGTCGTTGGCCTGGGGATGCTTCTCCCAGAAAGCAAAATCCAGATCGACGGGGCCAAGGTGAACACTGGCTCCCAGGTTGACCCGCAGGATGGGACCATCAAAGCCATCGCCACCGTCAGGGTTATCGCCGGGCTCAATATCCCTGCTGATGCTGTAGTCCACAAAACCCACAGATCCGCGGGTGGTGAGCCAGGACAGCATTCTGGACTCAAAGCCCGCCTTCACAATCAGGGTGGACCAGTTGTCCGTTACGGTGGCATGGCCGAAATCAGAAGCTTCGCTGTAATCGGAATATTCGGCACTCAAAAGCAGCAGATGGTCGGTGTCCGGAAAATAGTTCAACCCGAGGCCCATGCGCAGCAATTGGTTGCTGATGGTGTATCTGGAGATAGAGCCACCCTGACGGTCTTCGTCAATAATTTCAGCCAGGGGAACCAGGGCCAGGCGGGGGCCCAGGCCCACAAAGGCTCGAGCCCGGAAAGCAAGCAATCCATTGTCGTCATTTTCTTCAAAACCAGGATCCCAATTTCGAGTCTCATGGACTTTGCGAATTTCTGCCGCCAGATCCAGGTAAGCGGATGATCCCAGATCCATGCGCAACCCGGTGCCGAAAGTATCGATGGATAATTCAGTGGTGGAATCCATGACCTCTGTGGTGAGGGCGCCGTGCCGGTAGGTGACCGCTGCGGTGAGGGGACCCAGATCCAGGGCGTACAGGAAGCTAAGATTGTCCCGAAGATGATCCTGCTGAATGGCCGTTGTGCGGTCTTCATCCGAGTCATTGTAAAAAAAGGCGGCGGTGCCGAAACGTCCATCCTGGCCCAATGCCAGGTGGGCACCAAGGCCCGGGCCACTGTGTTTTTCGGTGGAGCTGTGCCAGTAACCGTCCAGGATGGTGAAATTTCCCGATTCCAGCACTGCCTGGTTAGGGTAATCGACCAGGCTGCCGTACCAGCGCAGAACGTTGGAATCATCTTCGAAATAATCTCCACCGCCGCCAAGACTGCTGACGCGGCTGTTGGTGGCCTGTGCCGGTTGCGAATAGGTGAACAGAATCAGGGCCGCCAGGGCCGCAATTTTGAACGTTGGTCGAATACAGTGGGTCAAAAAAACACCTGCCATTGGAATGTCTGTCGTTGGCTGTTATCTTGTGGGAAGCTACCATATGCCTGACTCAGG
>JAOZJV010000207.1 GCA_029935695.1 Candidatus Krumholzibacteriia bacterium
ACCGCATGCACGCCCCGCGCGCTATTATTGATACTGTGATCAGCAAGGGGTAAGTCATCAAAAGCCTCAGGCGCCGCATCACCATCCAACCCGGACCAGGACCTGTTGCCAAATTGCTTTTGGTGACCGGCCTGGTCCTGGTGGTGAGCTGCGCCGTGGTGGAACCTCCGCCAGGCGGCCCGGTGGATTACACCCCGCCTCATCTGGTCTCGGCGTACCCCGATTCCGGAACCACCAGCCTGGGTGAAGTTTCGGTGCTGCGGTTTACTTTTTCGGAAAAAATGGATCGCGCCAACGCCTTCTCCTGGTTGTATTTTTTTCCTGATCAACGCATCAGAAAAACCAAATGGCATGGGGCTATGGAAGCCGAGATTTTCCTGGAAAACCCTCTGCCAGCCGACACTCTGATTATTGTGGAAATTGCCGGCGCCATGCGCGACGCCCATAAAGTCAAAAACCGTCAGAGCCACCGGTTTCCTCTGGCAACAACCGACACCATTGCCTCCGGGACTCTGGCGGGCGTTCTCCTGTTTGAAGACGGTCCACTGGATAACGGGGTTGTGGAATTGTACAGTCTTCAACCCGACAGTGTTGCGTATTACCGGCGCCCCATCATTCGCCGCACCGTGACCGATGCTCAAGGGGTGTACCGGTTCAACTGGCTGCCCATCCCCAGTGGTCCTTTCCTGGTCAGGGCTTTCAAGGATGATGACAGTAATTTACGACCGGGGGAGAACGATCCCCAACGCCTGCTGGCCGATACTTTGACTGTGGATCAGATCACAGGTGTAGCCTCTGCTGGGGTGATGACTTTGTACCCTGTCAACACACCGGGAACCTTGTTTGCAGATCCTTTCGAAGCACCTTTGCATTCTGGATCTGTGATGGCCTGGGCCATGGCCATTTCCGATGCGGACACCGGTTACTTCCCCGAACCCGTCCGGGCGGGGCAGGAGCAATTTTCGTTTCTGTATCCGGACAGCGGGGGAGTAATTAACGAAGTGGCCCCAGGCAACAACCGGGTCATTGCCTTCGTGGATATGGACCGTGACAGCAGCTTCAGCGCCATCCCCGACACAATTCTTTCTTCGAACAGTATTTCTCAAGCGGATTCGGTGCTTTGGTATCTTGAACCTTGGATTGTGCTGGAAGATATTTCCCTGGAGCCAGGTCTTTCCACCGACTTTAAGTTGCCGGCCTGGACTGACTCCCTCACTGCCTGGACGAAACCAGAACCGGTCCTGCCAGACAGCCTTGGGGCTGCTCTTGAGGATTCCCTGCTGATTGATCTTATGGAAGCACCATCGGAGGAACCATGAGCAAAACCCTGAAATTCAGTAAAATGCACGGCGCCGGCAATGATTTTGTCATGATTGATGGCCGGCATCTGGATGGTGTCAGCCTGGGCCCGCAGGCCATCGAGGCCTTGTGTGACCGGCGCACCGGCGTGGGGGCCGATGGATTGATCATTGTGGATCCCACTCCAGCTTCCCCGACGGCCTTCCGGATGATCTATTTCAACGCCGATGGCTTTGAAGCCGAAATGTGCGGCAACGGAGCCCGCTGCAGTGTGGCTTTCGCCCGGGAAATCGGGTTGGACCATGAAAACATCCTTTTTGATACTTTCTCCGGTGAACTGGAAGGAAGGGTCTTCGGTCCTGAAGATATCCAGGTGAGCCTGCCGGATTGGAAAGATCTCGAGCTTAATCTGGATCTTGGACCGCAGGAATTCACCAATCATCACACCTGCAATACCGGAGTACCCCATCTGGTCATCCCCGTACCGGATGTATCTGCGGTGGATGTATGCCGCTGGGGCAGCCATTACCGCCACCTGGAACATTTCGCTCCTGCCGGGACCAACGTGAATTTTGTCTCCCAGGATCCGGACACAGGACAACACCTTTTACGAACCTTCGAACGGGGCGTTGAAGATGAAACCCTTGCTTGTGGCACTGGCGCATCGGCCACGGCGGTGGTACTGTGCCAATTGGGTCTGGTGGAAAGTCCTCTCACCCTGCACACGCATGGTGGGGACCAACTGACAATCAGTGTTAATTTTGAACACCGGAAACTCCTGTTGCGAGGCCCGGCTGTCACCAGTTTTCGAGGAGAGGTCCTGATTAATGTCTGAAAAAACCTGGGAAATGCCTGATGGCATCTACACGGCACTTGTGACTCCTTTTTCCGGAGAAGCCATCGACCACAAGGCCTGGCGCACTCTGATCCAGCGTCAGATCGATGCTGGAGTGTCTGGCATCGTTCCTGTGGGATGCACCGGCGAAGCAGGGGTCCTGACTGAGGCCGAGCGTGAATACATGGTGAAATCCGCTGTGGAGATGTGCTCGGGCCACTGCGCCGTGGTTGCCGGCAGTGGCAGCAACAGCACTGCCCTGACCCTTGAAATGACCCGAAAAGTGAAACAATGGGGCGCCGACGCTGCCATGCTCATTTCTCCCTACTACAACAAGCCTCAGCAACACGGCCTGGTGGCCCACTACCGAGCCGTGGCCAGGGGTGTGGATATTCCCATCGTTCTTTACAATGTTCCCGGACGCACAGCAGTGAATATTCTGCCGGAAACAGCTGCTGAGCTTTCCGCCGAGCCCAACATTGTGGCCCTCAAGGAAGCCAGTGGCAATCTGGCCCAGATCGAGCGGGCTATCGCCATCTGCGACATGAAAGTTTTTTCCGGGGATGATGGATTGAATTTCAACATTTTCGGCCTGGGGGGACGAGGGGCCATCAGCGTGGTGAGCAATCTGCTGCCTGGAGCCATGGTGCGTTTCTGGAATGCCTGGTCCACCGGAGATATCAACCAGGCCTGGCCCATGGCCCGGGCTTTTGATCCCATCACCAGCGCCTGTTTCGTGGAAACCAACCCGGTGCCCGTGAAAGAATTGCTCAGTTTGGCGGGTATTTGCAACCGTCATCCTCGGCTGCCCCTGATGCCGGTGGTGGAATCCAGTTTGACCTTCCTGGTCCAATTCTACGAGAGCACTCTGGCGGTTTTGATGCAGAATGATTTGAATGCCCCGGAGGAAAACGCGTGATCCAGGTTGCTGTTCATGGTGCAGAAGGACGCATGGGAAAACTGATCACCGAATTGGTGGAAGCCGCCGAAGACTGTCAACTGGCAGGGCTGGTGACGGAAAAAGGTCGCCAACAAGATATTGGCACCTTTCACCCGACCCTTCCTTTGATCGGTCAGGATAAGATGGCCAAGGAACTGCCGGCTGGTTGCGTGATCATCGATTTTTCCCTGGCACCGGCTTTGGATGGTTTGATTCAGCAGGCCATCACTCTTGAAGCGCCCCTGGTGATTGGAACCACCGGATTCAATCCCGATCAAAAAGCTTCCCTCGAGCATTTTTCAACAAAATTCCCTGTGGTCCATGCGGCGAATTTCAGTGTGGGTATTCCGGCCTTGCAGATGTTGCTGCAATTGCTGGCCAAAACCCTTCCTGCCGGTTTCGATGCTGAGCAGGTGGAAACCCATCATTCCAGCAAGGTGGACAAACCCAGCGGCACCGCCGCCCACCTGGCCGGTATTTACGAAGGAATCAGAAAACCGGAAGAACCGGTGATCACCCACAGCCAGCGGCTGGGAGGGACCATCGGTGAACACACCTGGACCTTCAGCGACGCGGAAGAAACCCTGGTGCTGACCCATCGGGCCCATTCACGCAAAGCTTTTCTGAGAGGAATTCTGCCTTCAGTGCGGTTTGTGGCCACACGAAAGCCTGGAATGTACGGTTTGACCCATGTTCTGCAGGGTCTGGCCGAGCAGACCTAGGACAATTGATGGGCGTACAGGAAAAAAATCCGCCAGTTATAGGCGTAAGAAAGAGGGCCCTCCTTGAGGCGAGCCCTCTGATTCTTTTTCTGACCTATTTAGACAGCTGGTCAGGCAGCTCACGCGCCTTACTTGGCGACAGCAGCCGCGAAGCGACCCTTCAGACGGGCAGCACGGGACCGAGGCATCAAACCCTTACGGGTGTTGGTGTCGATCAGGCTGTACATCTTACGCAGTTCGATGACTTTCTGCTCATCGTTTGCTTCACCAATGGTGGAGCGGAACTGCTTGAAAGCGGTACGCATGGCAGCACGGTTCTGGCTGTTGCGTACGTTTCTCTTCTGGGACGTGATCAAGCGTTTCTTACAACTTTTATGGTGTGGCACCTTACTAAACCTCCGTTTGGGACCTTCAGGCGCGGGAATTTAATAGGAATGTGGGACAATGTCAAGGGAAGCTGAGGCAGATAAACAAGATTTGGACCTGGAAAAGAAGCTGGCCCTGCTGCCGGAAGCCCCAGGCGTCTACCTGCACAAGAACAAGCAGGGCAAAGTGATATATGTGGGGAAAGCCAAGCTTTTGACCCACCGGGTGCGCTCATATTTCCACGCCGGCGGAGATAAAGATGCCAAGACTAAAATTCTGGTCAAACAGATTCAGGATTTTGACTACATCGTCACCGACACAGATGCCGATGCCCTGGTGCTGGAAAACCAACTCATCAAGGAATATCGACCTCTCTATAACATCCGTCTAAAAGACGACAAAGCATACCCTTACCTGAGAATCAGCGTCAATGAGCCCTATCCTCGCATCTCCGTGGTGCGCCGCATTGAAGAAGATGGTGCAAGGTATTTTGGTCCTTTCACCAATGTTCATGCCATGCGCCACACCATGAACTTTGCCGCCGGGGCCTTCCAGGTGCGCACCTGCCATCTGGATTTGCCCGAACAAACGGTTCCCAGGGCCTGTCTCGACTATCAAATTGGTCGCTGCAGCGCTCCATGCGTTGATTTTGACACCAAGGAAGGCTACCGCAAAAAGGTTGACCATCTGGTGCGTTTTCTGGACGGTGGTGATTCTGAAGTGGTGAGTGAATTACAGGAAGAAATGCAGCATCACAGCGAAAATCTCCTTTTCGAGCAAGCTGCCAAAGTCAGGGATTTAATCGAACAGCTGGAAAAAACCACCAACAACAGCCGCCCGGTTTCCGGTGTTCAGGGCAACTGCGACCTTTGTGGTGTGGCCCGGGAGGGTGGTGATGCTTCTGGTGTTATTCTTCGTGTCCGCGGAGGACGGATTCTTTCCTCCCTGCACTTCCTGCTGAATGACAAGCTGGAAAGCGGGCTGGATGTTTTCATGGCTCATCTTCTGCGGGAATATTACGCCCGAGCTGGAGATATCCCCCCTGAGATCTATCTCAGTCATGATGTGGATGATCGCCCCAGCTGGCAGGCCTGGCTCAGTGAGCGCCGGCAGCGTCCTGTCCATCTCAAATTCCCCCGCCGGGGAGCCAAAAAAGAAGCTGTGGAACTGGCTCACACCAACGCCACTTTCAAGCTCCGCGAAGTGCTGCTGAAGCATGAACTGCACAACCGGTCGCGCAACATCAAAGTCACTCCAGCGGATATCCAACTGCAGGAAGCCCTGGACCTGCACACAACCCCCAACACCATAGAATGCTTTGATATCAGTAATTTCCAGGGCAAGGAGACCGTGGCCTCCCTGGTGTTTTTTAAGGCGGGAAAACCTCTCAAAAGCCGGTATCGTCGCTTCCGCATCAAAACCGTGGAAGGTATTGATGATTTTGCCAGCATGGCTGAAGTTCTCGCCCGTTATTACGGAAAACTGGTGGAAAAAGAACTGCCACCGGCCGATCTGGTGATGGTTGATGGAGGGGCCGGTCAACTCTCCGCCGCCCGGGCCGTTTTATCTGAACTTGGGCTGCATGAAGTCCAATTGATTGGTTTGGCCAAAAAGCAGGAAACCATCCACCGGGAAAAAAGCACCATCAACCTGCCCCACAGCAGCGAGGCTCTCAAGCTTTTGCAAAGGGTGCGCGACGAGGCTCACCGGTTCGCCATCACCTACCACCGCCTGGTCAGGGACAAACGGACCACCGCCAGTGAACTGGATTTGATTCCCGGTATCGGTGACATGAAGAAACTGGCTCTGCTTCATCATTTTGGGTCGGTTGCCCAAATCAGGAAGGCTGGCGCAGAAGCCCTTTCTGAAGTACGGGGCATAAACAAACACGATGTGGTGGCCATTTTGGCTTATTTCGATCAAAACAGCAGACCGGCACCGGAGGAAAAATCATGAACGCCGGTGTGTGGGATTTGGCCCTGGATTCTTTTCTGGACTACTGCGGAGCGGAAAAGGGCCTGGCCAAAGCCAGCCTGTCCGCGGCCGAACAAGATTTGAAACGGCTGAGAATATGGAGTGAAGAACAGCAAATTCCCGGTCCGGGAGCCCTCCAGGACACCCACCTGCGGATCTTTCTGATCAAAGCCGCCGAAGACCTGGCAGCCTCTTCGAGGGCTCGGCTCATGTCCACTTTGCGATCTTTTTTTCGTTTCCTGCTGGCCGAAGGCATGGCCACATCCGACCCCACCGTCACCATTGCCATCCCCCGCAAAGGCCGCAAGCTTCCGGTGATTCTCACTGTAGAACAGGTTTTTCGCCTGATTGAGATCATTGATGGCGAAAAACCCCGCCAATTGCGTGACCGGGCCATTTTGGAACTGCTTTATGGCTGTGGATGCCGGGTGAGCGAACTTTGCGGCATTGATGTGATGGATCTGGATTTGAAGGATGAAATGCTGCTTCTGCGGGGAAAAGGAAACAAGCAACGCCTTGTTCCGGTAGGCCAACCGGCTGCCGA
>JAOZJV010000208.1 GCA_029935695.1 Candidatus Krumholzibacteriia bacterium
GGTCGCCGCGCTGCGGATGGCACCGGCAAAACCGCGCACTTCGTGCAGGGGCGCTTCGTAGGGTTTCATGTTGGCCAGCAATGCTTCCAGGGACATGGCGGCCACAATTTCCGCCTGCTTCAGCCAACGGTTCATGTCGTAGATGTGCAAAGCGCTCATGGCCGTCAGAAGGTTGGAGCCGTTGATGGTGGACAGTCCGTCCCGGGCATGAAGACCTGGCACGGGGATATCCGCCCGCTTCATGGCCTCGGCGCCATCTAGCAATTCGCCTTTGTAATAAGCCTGCCCTTCACCCATCAGCAGCAAAGCCACCTGGCTCATGGGGGCCAGATCGCCACTGGCACCCACGGAGCCTTTCTGGCAGACGAATGGGGTGACGCCCTTGTTCAGCATGGCCACCAGGGTCTGGGTGATTTCAGGCCGGCAACCGGACTGGCCGTGGGCGTGCACATTGATGCGGCCAGCCATGGCCCCGCGCACATATTCGATGGGAGCAGGGTCGCCGATGCCTGCGGCGTGGTTGTAAATCAGGTACTTCTGGAACTCGCGGACCTGGTCGTCATCCAGGACTATTTCTGAAAATTCTCCGATGCCGGTGTTCACACCGTACATGATTTCCCCGGCTTCGATTTTTTCTTCCAGCAGGCTGCGGCAATGGGTGATGCGCTCGAGGGCGGCGGGGGCCAATTCTATTTGCTCGCCGCCGCGGGCGATGGCGACCAGCTTCTCGATGGTGAGTTCAAAACCGTTGATTTCGATGGCCATGGGCAGAGCTCCTTGTAACGTATGGGAAAGGTGGTTTCAAATTGCCGGTTCGATTATCTTGTCCGGCAACCCAAAGACGTGTAAATTTTACAGGTTGGCTCTCTCAAGAGCCACACTATTCCAAGGTGGATGAAAAATAATTCATCCATCGTGACCAGATTCATGATGGGCAAGAAGAGGTTTCTGATGGCTAAAAGAGCGTTAATCACGGGAATAACCGGCCAGGATGGCTCCTATCTGGCAGAATACCTGCTGGATCTCGGTTATGACGTGTTTGGCATGGTGCGCCGTTCGAGCACGGAAAACCTCGAACGCATCGACCATATCAAAAACGATATCGAGTTTATGCAAGCCGATCTGCTGGATCAGGCCTCTCTGGACAAGGCGATGGATACTTCCCGCCCCGATGAAATCTACAACCTGGCGGCCCAGAGTTTTGTGCCCACCAGCTGGAGCCAACCGGTGCTGACCGCCGAATTCACCGGTCTGGGTGTGACCCGCATTCTGGAATCCATGCGGAATTTTGCTCCCGAAGCCAAATTCTATCAGGCCAGCAGCAGTGAAATGTACGGCAAGGTGCGCGAAGTTCCCCAAAACGAACTGACACCTTTTCACCCCCGCAGTCCCTATGCCGTGGCCAAAGCTTATGGCCATCACATCACGGTCAATTACCGGGAAAGCTACGGACTTTTTGCTGCGTCGGGAATTTTGTTCAACCATGAAAGCCCCCGGCGGGGACGCGAATTCGTGACCCGGAAAATTACCGACGGGGTGGCCCGCATCAAACTGGGTATGGCAGAAAAACTGGCCCTTGGCACTCTCGATGCTCAGCGGGACTGGGGATATGCCGGCGACTACGTGCGCGCCATGCATTTGATGCTGCAGCACGATCAACCCGATGATTTTGTGGTGGCCACCGGGCAAACCCATTCCGTGCGCAATTTCCTTGAGGTGGCTTTCAATCATGTGGGACTCAACTATGAGGACTATGTGGTGCAGGATCCCCGCTATATGCGGCCTGCGGAAGTGGATCAACTCATCGGCGATAACAGCAAAGCCCGCCAAATTCTGGGCTGGGAGCCCACCGTCAGTTTCGAACAACTGGTGACGATGATGGTGGACAGCGACCTTCAGTTACTGGGTGGTTAACCCACCCGGTCTCAGTTCTCAAACAGATGCGCGGCATCCATGCCGAATGTTCGCACCACACTGGCGGTGAAAACCGGCCGTTCCAGCATCATGAAATGACCTGTCTGGCCCATGCGTTTGAAGCTGATGGCCCGTGCCTTGCCGAAACCGATCTGCTCCAGAATTGCTTTGGTCTGGTCCGGGTTGGGGAACAGCAATTCACTGCCAATGATCAGCATCGGCACGGGTAATGAGTGCAGTTGCTCGGTCATGTCAAATTCAAAACTGCTCATTAACAGCGAGACGAAGGTGGCCCGGTCGGTCTTGAGGGCGCTGTCGACCACTTGATCGGTGATGTCTTCAATAGGACTCATGACCGAGTAGCGGCCAGCCACAAAGCGGTCGTAGTTGTTGAGTAATTCATCGGCGATTGCTTTTTTCTGGTCAGGGGAGGCCAGTTGGACCGGGCCCGAATCCATAATGATCAGCCGGTGCACATCAACTGGATGTTCAATGGAATACTGCATGGCGATCATGCCGCCCATGCCATGTCCCACCAGGGTGGGATAGGCAAACCCCTTTTCCTTGATGAAAGCTTCGAGACGGGCTACTTCCGTGGTGATGGTGGGCTTGTGGACAGGCTGTGTTTTTCCGTGTCCGGCCAACTCGAAGAGGCCTATTTTGAAGGTGCCCGAGAGGTAGGGAAGCATGCCGTCCCACACTTCGGCGCTTGAGCCGAGACCGTGGATCAACACCATCTCCAATTCGCCCCGGCCTTCCATCACTTCTGTGTCCTGGGCCATGGCCACAGGGATGTTCAACAGAAAAATTCCAGTCAGCAGCAGCACAGTTGAACGCAGAGTCATTGCTTTTCCTTTCGGGACGCCAGACAGAGGCTAATCCCGTTTTAATTTTTCAGCCCACCTGATAGGAGTCACCATCTCGGGCCTGACTGATTTTTCCATCAAAATATTGTGCAATTTCCTTCACCAGATCCATGGCCGCGGCCGCTGGGTATTGGTGAGTCAGGACCACATGCCCAGGCCTGCTTTCGGCGCAAAGAGCTCCCACTACGGAGGGATGCATGTGGCCGGGGGTTTCCAGATCGTCGGGAACGGAGCATTCCACCACCAGCAGGTCGGCGCCCTGGGCCGCTTTGTTCAACGCCGGGCAGGCGCCAGTGTCCCCGGAAAAAACTGCTGTTTTACCGTCAGCGTCGGTGAACCGGTAGCCGAGAGCCTCATCTGACAGATGATCCTGGGGGTGATTCACCTGAAAAGGAGCTACTTTGCCTCCGCCGCATAGCGCAAGGGTTTGGTTTTCATCCCATTCGACCACATCCAGTGTCCTGTGGCGTGGATCCAGCCAGCGGCCGTAAATATCCCTGAATTTGCCCAACAGGGCTTTCAATCCCACGGGGCCAAAAACCCGTAAAGGCTTTTCACTGAGGCAAATAGGGGAGTGGGCCGCAAAGAGCAAAGCAATCAGGTCCAGACTGTGGTCAGGATGCAGGTGACTCAACAGAATCAGGTCGATACCATCGACACCCTTGGGGGCGAGCCCCGATTGGAGCAGGCGCACCATGGCACCGGGACCAGGGTCGAGCATCAGTTTTTGATCGTCCACAACCACCCAATAGGCGGCCGGACTGTGTGTTGCAGTGGGAACGGCGCCACCGGCTCCCAGAATGTGAAAATTGATCATGGTGATAAATCAACAGTATTGGGGCGGAACGTCAAGGGGATGTCTGGTGTATAAATAAGATAGGCTGCTCTCAATTCTGGACAGAAACCCCCTTAATCCGTATGCTTGTGCGGTTTCCTGATATGAAGAATCTTTTGAAAGGACCGGTATGTTCTCTCGTTTTGTCTCTCGATCATCAATCTCCTCCTGGTGGCTGTTGTTGGCTTTTTGTGTCTTTATAACCGGGTCTGTGGCTTTTGGGGCCCAGGAGCAGACCCCTGAGGAGCAAATCGTCGAGCTGGAGGCCAAGGTCAAAGCCGATCCGACAGACGGGAAAAGCTGGAATGATCTGGGAGTGCTGCACGCCCAGGCCGGTCACTACGATTTGGCCCGGGATGCTTTTATTCACGCAGTTCAAACAGCACCCCAGGAAGGTGATTTTCACCGTAATCTGGGGCTGGCCTTTTCCCGGTTGAATAATTTCCCGATGGCTGTGGCAGAGTTCCAGGCTTATCAGCGTTTTGACGCGCTGGGCGGGCTTGATTACTGGAGTCTCATCGGTGTGGCTCAGGTCAAGGCCGGCCAGCCCGATGCTGCCCGGGTGACTTTCAATGAGGGCATCGATGCCCTGTCTCCTTCGCTGGGACCCGAGGGCATGCGCCTGGTGCTGGCTCTGAATAAACTAGAATCTGACGCCGGCCACGAAGACGTGGTGCGGGAATTATTGACAAAGCACACACCGGCAGCCATGGACCTGCTCAAGCACGCCCGGGAAGAAACAGATGATGGTTATATGGAAGCCAAGTCCATCATTCACAACCGGGTGGGTGTGATGGTTGAAGATGGCAAGGTGATGGAACAGTCGGGCCTTTATACCGAGGCCGCGCAACTGTACAGCGAGGCTTATGCCATGGCACCGGAGCGCGATGATATGCTGCCCCGTTTGGTGGATGTTTATCTCAAGGATGGCAAGAGCATGGATGCGCGGGTGGCCGCGCGATTGGCAAGGGATGACCATCCGGAAAAATCGGGCACCTGGATTGCCACCGGTAAAGTACACGAAAAAACTGACCGCATGGATGACGCCATCATCGCCTACCAGAAGGCCTTCGAAATTGATCCCAACAATGCTGATTTGCGGGTGGCCATCGGCAACCTGCTGATGCGCCAGGGCAGGGACAAGGAAGCGTCCAAATATTTGAAGGCCGGAGTGCAGGCCGCGGATGCCAAGCCCGAAGTTGTGTACAACTATGCGGTCAGCTTGATGCGGGAGAAAAAATTCCACGCGGCCATTCCATCGCTGCGCACGGTGACCCGCGAACTGCCTGATATGTACCAGGGCTGGTTGGCTCTGGCCCAGTGCCTGCAGCAAACAAAACAATATTCAAAAGCTGTTGAGCCCTATGAAAAAGCTTACGCCTTGAATCCCGACCCGAAGCTTCTTTTTCATCTGGGACGTTGCGCCGAGAAGAGTAAACAACACGAGAAAGCCATCGCCGCCTATGAGCAGGCCCTGGTGGCCGATCCGCAGTACGTCAAAGCCCGTTACAATCTTTCGTTGACCTACATGGACGCCAAAAAGTATGAAGAGGCGGTGGATTCTTTCAGCAAGCTTGTGGAGCTGGAAGGCGATACTTATCGCGCTTACTACAGCATGGGCCTGAGTTATTACTATTTGCAGAAATACGACGAGGCTCTCGATGCCTACGACATGGCTTATGAACAAAAAGAAACAGTCAATGTTTTGAACAACATCGGTTTGGTGTATGATGCTATGGGTGACAAGAAAAAGGCCCAGGGATATTACAAAGATGCCAAGGCCCTCAAAGGTGGGAAATAAATGTTTCGTTCATTGAACATGGCTGCTCTTTTGGTGGCGAGTCTGATGGTGCTGTGCTTACCAGCGATGGCCGCTGACCCAGTGCATCCAGCCCAGTTGCCTCCACTTTCCATTGAGGCGGATTACCCGCGCTGCAGTGAGGCCGATTTGGCTGCCGCTGGTTATCCCGACCGGATGCACGCCCACTGGTGGCCCGGCTGGGAGGTCATGACTGATGACCAGGGAGTCACCTACGGCCCGGGAGCTTTCTGCAACCGGAAGACCTTGCTTGAGCATGACGGTTTGTTGACAGAACCGGGGCGCAACAGCCACGGCCATTTTGTGACCCTCCAGAATGAGGCCTACAAACCCTGCGATTTGATGAAAATGCTGGAAATTCTGGATTGGGCCGGCCATGTGCTGCCGGAAATGCTGGGCCTGGAAATGGGCGACACTCTGACGGTGACCAGTCCGGATAATATTACAGTCTACAAGGAACTGACCGGAAACGACATCTGGCGTCTCTACAAACTTGAAGGTGACACCTGCATCATCCAGACTTTTGGTACTCTGGCTTCGCGCACTCTGGAAACCCACGCTGTTTTTATGCTGGT
The DNA here is from genome assembly GCA_029935695.1 of Candidatus Krumholzibacteriia bacterium. Taxonomy (GTDB): domain Bacteria; phylum Krumholzibacteriota; class Krumholzibacteriia; order LZORAL124-64-63; family LZORAL124-64-63; genus LZORAL124-64-63. The sequence goes on from JAOZJV010000208.1 coordinate 6,010, forward strand.
GACGGACTGGTTGCTGCGCGAAAATATGCCCGTGGAATTACCTGAATGGCTGCACTTCGGGTTGGTTGAATTCATGGCTGAAGACGGGGTCCATCTGGCCAACTACATGAAAGAATTTCGCAACCATGGGGACATCCTTTTTTCGTCCACCATCAGCAATCTTATTTTGAGCCAACCGCCGGATGCGGATGCGGGCCGCGATCGGGAAATGTTCCGGCGCGCCAGCTACAGCTCATTTCTGATGGTCTGGGAATTGGTGGAAAATCGCGGGGGGCTGAAGGCCATGCGCGAGTTTCTGGTGTTGGCCCGTGAGGGTGTGCAGCTTGACCGGGCCAGTAAAAAAGTTTACGGCATGACCATGGATGAACTTGCGATTTCTCTTGATCCGGTTGTTCTTGGGGAACCTATTGGTGACAACTTTGAAACCCGCAGGCCTTCGAAACAACCGACTGCTGAAAATTCTGGAAATTAAGGAAAGGTTAAGACCGACATGAGCAATCCCAATCCCGTCCGCGTTCGCTTTGCACCCAGCCCCACCGGCTTTCTGCACGTGGGTGGAGCCCGCACGGCCCTTTTTAACTGGTTATATGCCCGCAGCCAGGGCGGCACTTTCGTCCTGCGCATCGAGGACACCGATCAGGACCGCA
>JAOZJV010000209.1 GCA_029935695.1 Candidatus Krumholzibacteriia bacterium
CCTGAATCAGGTGCTCAGCCGCTTCCTGGACTTTGCCAGAGCCAAACCCGGTGAACAGGAAACGGTGGATCTGGTTCAGGAAGTGAATTCGGTGATCGAGTTGATGGCCAACCAGAAGGATATTCCCCCACTGAAAACCAAGCTGCCCCCGCAGTGTCTGGTGTTGGGCAACGGCGAACAGGTGCGGCAAATCCTGGTTAATCTTATTTTGAATGCAGCAGCCATGAGCCCCGGCGATTCTCCCGTGCTAATCACCGTAGAGACCAAGGGAGATAGTGGCCGCGTGATGGTCATTGATCAGGGTCCCGGGTTCTCTGACGAAGCCATGGAAAATTTCGGTACGCCATTTTTCTCAACCCGCCATGGCGGCACTGGTCTGGGGTTGGCCACCAGTTTGCGCACGGCCGAAAATATGAACGGTTCCCTTGGGGTGGCCGATGACCTTAGTATGGGAACATGTGTGGTGCTATCCTTGGGGAAGGCCTCAGGAATTCTAATTTTATCTGAAAGCGAGCAACCTTGAAATATCAATGGACAAAACTCTTACTGGTGGCTGCCCTGATGGCCGTGGCTGGATTGGTTCTGGCCCAGGCCCACAACAAGACATTGAAAGATTCCAGGTTTGGCGCTCTGGAGCCTTTCAAGGTTTTGGAAACCATGGAAAATGCCGTGCTCAAGCGAGATTTCAATGCTTACCGCAGCGTCCTGGCCGACAGCTTTGTCTACGTCCCGAGCGATCTCACCGCAGCCATGTATCCCGACATCAACTGGACACAGTGGGACATCACCCAGGAGGAAGGCTTTCTGCGCCGTTTCCTCAGCCCCGTGCTCAAAGCAGAACTTCATCTCACCGACCAGATCGATGAACGCGGCATGCCCATCGATCACCGGGCTTTGTTCGAAATCACCTACCTTTTAAAAATCGAAGGACGGCCCTTCATCAGTGAAGCCTCTTTTCACTTTGTGGAATCAGACAACAACTGGTACCTCTGGAAATGGGAAGAACAAACTCCGGTGACCAACCCCAACGGGGGCGGTTTTTTCTCCAACAGCGGCGAGGTTCGTGCCTCGCTGAGCCCCTGACGCCATGGCACGCATCCTCTTGATCGATGATGATACCAGCCTGCGCGAAGTCGTTTGTTTCATGCTCCAGGAAGCAGGGCACGAAGTTCTGCCCGCAGCCGACGGCAAGCAGGGCCTTGCACGGCTGGTGGAAAATCCCGACCTGGTGCTGACTGATATCCAGATGCCCGTCATGGACGGCATGGAAGTGCTGCGGCACATTGTCGAAGATGACCCCAAGGCTCCGCCGGTGATTGTCCTGACTGCCCACGGCACCGTCAAACAAGCCGTTGAAGCCATGCGTGTGGGTGCTTTTTCCTATTTGTTGAAACCCTTTGCCCGGGCCGAATTGCTGCTGACAGTAGACCAGGCCCTGCACACCCGGGGCCTTGAAAAAGACAACGCCCGCCTGCGTCGTTTGCTGAAAGAAAAATCAGCCGATTCGGGAATGGTTCACCGCAGCAAGGTGATGAAAGAGCTCATGCAGCAGGTGAGGCAGGTGGCAGACAGCGACGCCACTGTCCTGATCACTGGGGAAAGCGGCACCGGCAAGGAACTGGTCAGCCGTTCCTGCCATGATCTTTCGCCCCGCTTCGACCAACCCTTTGTGCCCGTGAACTGTGGCGCCATCCCTCCCGATTTGATGGAGTCGGAACTCTTCGGACACACCAAAGGCGCCTTCACCGGCGCGGGTCAGGCTACCAGCGGAAAAATCCGGCTGGCCCAGGGCGGCACCCTCTTTTTGGATGAAGTGGCAGAACTGCCCCTGTCGTTGCAACCCAAACTTCTGCGCGTTCTGGAAACCCATCAAGTGGATCCCGTAGGCGGCAACCAGCCTGTGGATGTAGATTTCCGCCTAGTCTGTGCCACCCACCGCCACCTCGAAACAGAAGTGGCCGAAGGACGTTTCCGGGAAGATTTGTTCTACCGCCTGAATGTGCTGCATCTGCATATCCCGGCCCTGCGTCAGCGGGATGAAGACATCAGTTTGCTCTGGGATCATTTCACTCTGATGCATGGCGGGAAGAAAATTCTCACCGCCGAGGCCCTGCGCACCGAACTTGAGCGGCAGCCATGGCGCGGCAATGTTCGAGAGTTGAAAAACATCAACCAGCGGCTGGTTCTGATGCGAAAATCCGACACTCTCGATTTGGCGGACTTACGACGGCTGGCGCCCCAATCCGGAAAAGTGTCTCCGGCGGTTCAAACCACCACCACCGATGGCAATCTGCCTCTCGGCCCTTTACCAGCGGGGGGCTTGTCGCTGATTGAAATGGAAAAAGAAATTATACGCCAGGCATTGGAAATATGCGGCGGCAACCGGAGCAAAACAGCTCTGTTTCTGGATATACCCCGGCATGTCCTTGTTTATCGCCTGGAAAAATACGACTTGGTTTAGACCGACAGAGCCGGTTCCTGGACTTCGCTTCTCAGCAATTCCATGTCTCCGCCAATCAGGATTTTCTCCAGATTAAGCAGGATGATGGTGCTGTCGCCGACCTTGCCCATACCGAGAATGAATTTGGAGTCAACGCTTCCACCAATATTGGGAGGATCGGCGATATTGTCTTCGTTGATTTCCCGCACTTCATTGACAGCCTCGACCACGACCCCAATTTGATCACCGTCAAGCTCCACCACGATGGTGCAGGTTTGTTCGGTTTCTTCGGTTGCAGAGAGTTGAAATTTCTGACGCAGATCAACCACTGGAATAACCCGTCCACGCAAATTGATGGTGCCCTGGGCAAAATCAGGCCACATGGGAACCGAAGTGATTTCCATCATCTTCAGGATTTCAACCACACTCAGGATCTCAATACCAAATTCGGTGTCATTCAATTCGAAGGTCAGGTATTTTCCGGCCCGGTCTTCCAGCCGAACTGGCACTTCGATTGAATTTTCTTGGTTGTTCATGGTTTCCTCCAGGGACAAATCAAACAGCCCGGAAACGGGTCCGAAGAATCAAATTGCTGATAATATTTTCGGCTTATTAAGTATTCCCTTAATAGGGATTACTCACTAGAAGTCCTACTTTTTGGGCATATTCTTGTCACCCAACGGCAAAACATGCACGGAGTCTTTCTTCAATCGAGCAACCCGAGGCTTTTGAATAGAAGCTTTCACCACCGTCTTCGCCTCTCCGATCTGAATGGTTGTCCCGGACCAGACTTCCTTGGTCATCAGGACTTCCTCATCAGTGGCAATTTTTGATTGGTGTATATCCGCTTTGATGGCGGTGTATTCCTTGATGATGGCCTCACCAATCTGCTTGCCTTTGGCCGCCAATTGGCCCAATTGGGGATTATCAACTGCAGGGCCTGCGCCTTCCGCCAATCCAGCCTTTTCAAGGGCTTCCTGGATTTTGTCCTGGGCCTCTTCCAGTTTTTCGATGCGGGCTTCCCGTTCGGCAACCCGCTGATCAACCGTAAAATCAACCCCCACAACCAAAAGTGTGGACGTGGCACCACTTCCCCCGGCCTCTGCAATCTCGATTCCCTCGCGCCCATAAACTTCACCCCCGGCAATGCGCCCGGTGGGAACCAGGACCTTGCCGTAAGCCTTGATAAAAGCATGAGCAATCTCGTTGGTCACGGTGACTTCGCCGCCGCAACGTAGAAATGCACCTCCGATGTAGGTGGCCTTCACATCGCCGACGACCTCGATTTGATAATCTTCCTGCCCCACGATGCCGCCCATCACCGTCAGCGATCCTCCGCATCTGACGTGGCAGGGGTCCATCATTCCTTTAACCAGAATATCGCCGTCGGCCTCAATGGTGGCGCCGGTTTTGACATCGCCTTCAATGTGGACGGTGCCGGTGTGCTGAATATTTCCGGTCTCAAGACTGACATCGCCCTTGATGACATAAACATCGTCCACCACCAGGGTTTCATCCTGATAACGGATCCGGCCGGCCATTTCTGCGTAATAAGCCAACCAACCGCCCTCATCGATTTGGCGAACGCCTTTGCCTGAACGCAATTTTACGGTGTTGGGTTTAACCACAGGAATTTCCCGGCTGAAAACATCAAGACCTGGTTCACCCTCCACGGGGTGATGCACCCTGGCAAGCAATTCATCCAGCTCCACAGATTGCTGGTCATTCTGATCCCAGAAATCGCGGACTTCATCTTCATCATCCGTATTTGAATTTTCCCCAAAAAAATCACGCAGCCATTCCAACCGGCCATTCTCGCTTTTGGTGGCTCCCCACCCTTTCATGATGGTAAAAGCCACAAGGGATTCGCCCGGCTGGCAGGAATCTTCCAGAATCTTCGTCAGGATTTCGGGATCGGGATACTCGGGAAATTCCATTTTCTGGAGATCCGCTTCAATGCGATTAACGGTTGACGCCAAATCGCGGAGGGGGTCGGGACAATCCAACAAGAGAGAAATCCCGTCTTTCGACACACGCAAACCATAAACAAGTTCACCGGATTGGGTGGATTCGTCCAGAACCTTATCCACCGAATCATCCTGGGTTTGGGTCTTCCCTGCAGCGTCCTTTGGGTCAGCTGTTGCGCTATTTCCCATGCTATATCCTCTGGGTCAACAGAACGCACCATCCTCCAACCCCTGGCATGGTGCATTCCAACCATTTCTCTGATAATGGTTTCGACAAGAGTAAGGATTCCATTAATAAGGATTTTTCCCTAAAGATCTGCCGGAGCAGGAAGTAGCAGGGACGGGAGCTTAGTCCAGCGGCGTAAGTCCCTCTCTTATAGCAAACTTAGTCAATTCGGCCACGGACCGGATCCCCAGTTTGTTCGTGATATTCTGCCGGTGGGCGCCCACTGTTTTTTCGCTGATACACAGTTCCGAAGCAATAATTTTGGTGGGCTTGCCTTCGGCCACCAGTTGAAGAACTTCACTTTCACGCACGGACAACGGCCCGATGGTTTTGGTTTTGGATGGGCCATTTTTGATTTGCTGCAGATAACCCTGCACTGCTTCCCGGGAAATCTCGGGAGACATATAAATTTTCCCATTCTGCACAAGCCTGATGGCGGTGACCAATTCACCCGCAGCGCAATTTTTTGTCATATAGCCCACAGCACCAGCCTGAAGCATCTCTCCCACAATATTTCCTGCCGGGTGCATGGAGAGCCCCAGCACTTTGATTCCATCATATTCCCGGCACAGGCGAGTTGTTGCCACAATGCCACTCATCTCGGGCATGGTGATGTCCATGACCACCACATCGGGCTTGAATTGCTCCGCCATTTCAAGGGCTTTTCTGCCGTTTTCCGCTTCGGCAACAACTTCCATATCGCCTTCTCTTTCCAGAAGAGTCCGCAGGCCGTTGCGCATTAGTTCGTGGTCATCAACCAACAAAATTTTGATCTTCATCCGCAATCTCCATTTCTAAATCGCCAGTTTTCCCTAAAGGGAAGCGGATCACAACCCGTGTGCCTTCACCAACAACCGACTCAATTTCCAGCTCACCGGAAATATAAGCCAACCGCTCCCTGATGCTGAACAATCCAAACCCGCCGGCATCTCCAGCTTCGGCCAGAGCCGCCACCGAATCAAAGCCCGTACCATTATCGGTGACCGAGGCCAGGATAAAACTACCCGCCCCGGACAAGGAAATTTCCACCTCGGTTGCTTCTCCGTTTTTCACCGCGTTGATCATCAATTCACGGATCATTTGAAACAACAATCCCCGGCCATCTTTCTCTCGGGGAAGAGGATGTTCGTGAGTCGTCAAAACAAAATGGCATTGGTACTTTTCATTGAATCTGCCCACCAGCCATTCCAAAGCAGAAGCAATTCCCGACTCGTACAACCCGGGAGGTGAGAGGTGGAAAGAAAGGGACCATGTCTCCCGAACAATATGGTCAATATTACTGGATGCTTTGGCAATATCTTCACGAACGGTGGGGATGTCCGAGTGGTCCAGATTGAGACCAATGAGGTCGAGGGATAATTTCAATGCCGCCAGGTTCTGTCCGATGGAGTCGTGCAGCCCCGAGGCAATATCCTGCCGCAGGCGGTCTTCGGTGATGGCCAACTGGGCAGCAAGAGATTGCAAACGTCGCCGGTATTTTTCCAGGGCGCGTTCGTGTCTGGTTTGCCGGGTAATGTCTGTTCCGGAACTGAGGTATCCGATAACCTTCCCCTGTTCATCAAGCAGAGTTGTGTTTTGCCAGGCTATCAGTACCTCGGAACCCGAAGCGGTCAAAATGGGATTGACCACCTGTTCATGTTCGTTTGATTCATCACTCATCAGTTCATGGGCCACTTGCTGGATGTCCGCCCGAATCCGTTCGGGAACAAAATTTTCCATCCAATTGCGGCCAACAATATAATCCTCGGGAAGACCCACTATCTGGCAGCCTTTGCGGTTGATCATGGTGACGACCCCCTTGGTATCAAGGGCAATGAACATGACTCCCGCCAGGTCCAGATACTTTTGGGCTCTTTCCTTTTCGGCTCTCAGCGCCATTTCAACTGTTTTTTGTTGAGTAATATCGAGACGGGTGCCCACCGCGCGCAACGGATTGCCCTGTTCATCCCGCTCGAGCACTTTTCCCAGATCCATAACCCAGATCCAATGACCAGGCTGAGACCACAGGCGATATTCACTGA
>JAOZJV010000768.1 GCA_029935695.1 Candidatus Krumholzibacteriia bacterium
GAGGATTCTTCCTCGGAGGTGGGTATGGGTTCAAAAGCAGAGGCGGGGGTGGACACCAGAAGCAGGGCCAAGGCTGTTATTACCCCAAGAGTAATAGTTATTTTTGGGTGGCTGCAACGGGGGGAAACCATCTGTTTATCTGTCCTCATGGTTGGCATCCTCAAGTTGAAGGAATTCCACCGGGGCGCCGTTGGATAAAATAAAGGCAACCTGAACTCCTTTGGATGGGCTGTTGGGTTTGATCAGGATTTCCTGTCCCTGGAGGGCCTGCTCTAAATCATCTACCACAAAAGCCAGGTGGGGAACTGTCTTTACAATCTCTGGGAGTTGGCAATCTGATTCGAAACGCATCCACTGAATTGCGTATGGGTTGGTTTTGTGGTCGGTGCAGAAGAGCTTGTATTTTTCGAGGTATGTTTCATCTGGTTGTATTGTGCCTGTGGGGATTCCCAGGTGGTGGTATTTCATTTTTCAGCCGCTTTCCGCAGTGCTTTCAGGTCTTTATCATCCAGGCTCAGGGCTGCCTCACCACCTACAAAAAACAACCCCCATTTTGAGGAATACCAACAGGAATCCTTTTTGTCCTGACCGCAGAAAACAACTAATTCCTGTCCCAGCCCAATTTCCTTAAATTGTTCAAACCGGCCACCCTGGTTATAGGTCAAACAGCCTGGAAAATCGATTCCAGTAAACCATATTGGTATCTTGTCTAAGGGCGGGCCGTAGATTACTTCCAAAACATTCAGGGTAATACAGGCTTCTCCAGAATACCCTTTTCCCTTTTGATAAAGACCTGTTTCAATATTCCAGGCAGTAGCCCGATAGCAAGCAGTCCAGTTATCGACCAACCACCCCCAATCTTCCGGCATTGCCACTTCTCCACTGGCCGAAGATTCTGACCAAAGCAGGCCTTGGGGACAATCAACTAGTTTTTCTCTAGTGGCCCTTTGGCAGGGAATTCCTGCTTTTCCTTCTGCGAAAAGCAAACACGAAAGAAGAAGGAGGGAAAGAAGTTGTGTGGTTTTGAAAGCTAGTCCCCTTTGCAATTTCCGTATCAACGTTTTGATAACCTGCAAGTGTGGCTGGCGCAATTGTCAGGTTCAACTTGTAAGAGGATTCTACTCCAAAACGAACACTCCGTAGATTCTATATTTAACATCGATACCCTCTGGTTTTCCTCGACTAGAAACAATGCCCTGTTGGTACGACAGTGCATCTTCGAGATCGCGCTGGGTTGGATTGGGCTTGAATTCACTTATCGAAATAGCCCGGCCTACCGATTGCTCCAAAACGCCTGCTAACTGATCGGCTTTCTCTTTGGCATTTTGAAGAGCCGCAATTCGCATTTCTGTAATTACTGAATCCAATTTTGACATTGTAAACTGCTGCCGAAATGTTAACCCATTGATTTTTGTAAGGGCATGCCGGAAAGAATCGTATTGATCCATGTTCGTTTGGGTTAAATTTATTTTTTGCCTTTGTTCATAGTAGTTAATTTTGACCGTCTTATAATCATTTTTTGTTTTATGTTGAACTGAAACTTTAATTTTTCCCAAAGCAATATTTTCGTCCGGAATTTTTAAAAATTCCACTGCTTCCATAATTTCGTATAGTGTTTTGTCAATTTTTTCACCAACTTTTTCCATCTCCTCATCGCGGGCCAAAAGAGTAAGCTGCCAAATAACCTGATCTGGCATTACTGTTGTTGAGGCTGATCCGAAAACGGTAATTGTCCCTTGTGGTTGTTCCTGGCCCATTGAAACGGAAACACACAGAACCATTGTTAAAACTGCCATAATTATTGAACGCATATATACCAAACTCCTCTAATAATCATTTATACAACCGAAAAAACCGAAACGCCTTGGGCCATTCTTCCCGC
>JAOZJV010000210.1 GCA_029935695.1 Candidatus Krumholzibacteriia bacterium
GTGGTCGTGAACATGCCATAGTCCGGCAGTTGGCCATTTCGCAGCAGGATCCTAAAATCTTCTGCATGCCAGGTAATCCCGGAACCGCCGAGAATGCCACCAATGTGGACCTGGATATGATGGATTTTGAGGCCGTTGTTTCTTTCTGTAAATCCGAAGCCATCGATTTGGTGATTATTGGCCCCGAAGATCCTCTGATTCTCGGCTTGGCTGATCATTTGCACAAAGCCGACATCAATGTTTTTGGCCCCGGGGCCATGGGGGCTCGCCTGGAAGGCGACAAGGAATTCAGCAAGGAAGTTCTGGCCTCGGCGGGAGTTCCCACTGCCCGCTACCAGGCCTTCAGCAGTAGCCATGCGGCTCTCAAACATCTTGATACGGTTTCTCTGCCGGTGGTGATCAAAGCCTGTGGCGCTGCCCAGGGCAAAGGTGTGGCGGTTTGCAGCAACCGGGAAGAGGCCGAGATTTTTATCCATGCCTGCCTGGACGACCAGCAATTTGGTGGAGCCGGGCTGCGCATTCTCATGGAAGAGTGCTTGTTTGGGCCAGAGCTTTCGGTCCTTATCGTCACCGATGGCCATGATTATTGTCTGCTGGCGCCCAGTCGGGACCACAAACGCATCGGGGAGGGTGACACCGGGCCGAACACCGGGGGCATGGGAGCTTTCGCTCCGGTGAATCTGGATCCGGGTCTCTATGGTGAAATTGACACCCGCATTGTTTTGCCGGTGCTGGCAGAGTTGCGGCGGCGGGATATTCCCTATTGCGGCGTTTTGTATGTGGGGCTGATGCTGACCGATTCCGGTCCCCAGGTCCTGGAATTCAACACCCGTTTTGGTGATCCGGAAACCCAGGTGGTGCTGCCACTTCTGCGGGTGGACTTCCTGGAAATGTGCTACAGCACGGCCACTGGCCGGTTGAGTGACTTCCTGCAGGGTGTACACGAAGTGGACGATGTCATGCCCAACGACTGGCCCGGCGCCGGAGCCAGCAGCTGGTTGCGCAAGGCCGTGGTTGTGGTGGGGGCTTCCGATGGATACCCCGGCAAGTACATCAAGGGACGCCCCATTGATTTACCGGAAAATGGCAGGGACGATCGCTGGATCATCCATGCCGGCACCACCATGGACGCATCGAAAAACCTGACCACTAGTGGCGGGCGGGTGCTTGGAGCGGTGGGCACGGGAATTAATTTAGAACTGGCCCAGGAGGCGGCCTACAGTCTGTTGGATTCCACACACTTTGAGGGGCTTATCTACCGCCGGGATATCGGCGTATCAGGAGAGAAATAATGGCTGCGAGTTCCAAAAATAAACCGGGCGTGAAGAAAACCCCGCGGGTTGTGGTTGTTCTGGGCAGCAAAAGTGATTTGCCGGTGATCGAAGGAATGTATCCCCTGCTGGATCGTTTCGGGCTGAGTTATGCCGTGGAAGTGGCTTCAGCCCACCGCCAGCCGGACAAACTCAAGCGTCTCATCAAGGCCAGCGAAAAAGGTGGCACCGAGGTTTTTGTGGCCGCCGCCGGTATGGCCGCCCATTTGCCCGGGGTGATGGCTTCGTTGACAGGCAAACCTGTCATTGGCGTGCCTGTGGCTGCTGGCCCCCTGGCGGGGGTTGATGCTCTGCTTTCCATTGTGCAAATGCCTCCCGGAGTGCCCGTGGCCACAGTGGCTGTAGGAAGTGCCGGTGCCAAAAACGCCGCGTGTCTTGCTGCCCGGATGATCGCCTTGAAGGATCCCAAAGTGGCCGGTGCGGTGGAAGATTACCGTAAGGAACTGGCCAGGGGCGGTCGCTGATCTTGAAAGCTCCCTGGATGAAATTTGATGATGCCGCCGGGGCCCTGGGCCGTGGCGGCGTCCTGATTTTGTCCACCGATACTTTGCCGGGAATCCACTGCCGGGCTGATAATCAGCAGGCAGTTCTGAAGGTGGTGGGCATCAAGGGCCGGGATGCCGGCAAGCCCCTGCTTTTGTTGGCGGGTTCGCTGCAGCAGGCATTGTCCATGTGCGGGCCCTTGGCGCCTTTCCAGCTGGATCATTGCCGCGCCTGTTGGCCAGGACCCTTTTCCCTGATTCTGCCTGCCGGCGACCTTTTGGCCCCCCGGGTCAGTTGCGGTCTCGGGACGGTGGCCATTCGGGTTCCCGCCGAAGAAAACATCCGGCGTTTGATTTCAGCCGTGGGCGTGCCCCTGGTTTCCACCAGTGTAAATTTGCAGGATGAGCCCCCCATCGCGGACGTCAATTCCGCTTGGGATCAATTCAATTCCCTGGTGGACGGGGTCTGGACCAGTGCTCGGGAATTCCCTGCCGAAGGCGTGCCCAGCGCCCTTGTGGATCTGTGCACTGAACCGCCCCGGATTCTGCGGGAAGGTCCTTTGGTTTTTCCTTGTTGCGGTTAAGCTTACCCATCCATCACTCATTCATCACCAATCCAGCCCAGCCTTGACCATAATCCCTGTTTCCCTTAATTTTGGACCGTATTGGGCAGGTCCGGAAATCCAGGAGCGTTTCCATGCCGAGGGTTCTTTTTCTTTGCACCGGCAATACTTGTCGCAGCCCTTTGGCAGAGGTCTTTGCCAAAGACCTTTATCCTGGCAGCCAGCTGGTTTTCGAATCCGCCGGCCTGCAGGTTAGCGGGCGGCAGTCGGCTTCAGCAGGGTCTTTAAAAGTAGCCCTGGAGCATGGTTTGAATCTGGAATTGTTCCGGTCCAGGCCCGTGACAATGGACATGCTGATCGAAACCCAATGGATCATCGGCATGACACGTTCCCATGCCGCCATTTTCTGCAGCCGGTTCCGTGGCTACCATGATGGCAAGGTGGGAGTTCTGGGAGCGCCCGGAGTTGATTTGTCTTTGGGAAAATCTTCGCCAGCGTGTGAAGAGGTTGATGATCCCTACGGGGACAGTGATGAAACATACACCGCCGCCGGATGGCAGATCCGGCGATTGGTTAGCCAATGGGCAACGGAGTTTTCCGGGGCCTGATATTGAAGGGAAGAGCTGCCATGGCTGACGGACAGATCATCAGTATCGGCTCGGATCACCGTGGAGTGGTGCATAAGGACATGATCAGCAGGTATTTAACTGAGCAGGGTTACGAAGTGAAAGATTTCGGGTGCCACGGCACCGACAGTGCTGATTACACCGACGCCGCTTTACCGGCTGCTGAAATGGTAGGCAAAGGCGAGGCCGTGGGGGGCATCCTCATCTGTGGCTCCGGTATTGGCATGAGCATTGCCGCCAACAAGGTTTTCGGAGTGCGGGCCAGCTTGTGTTTCACCGAAGACCAGGCCCGCACCACCCGCCAGCACAACGACAGCAATGTTCTGTGTCTCAGCGGGGACGGTATCGACCCTGACACAGGTGTGAAACTGACTGCTGCCTGGCTTGGCAGCACCTTCGAAGGTGGGCGCCACGGGCGCCGTGTGAACAAATTCATCAACTGGGAAAAAGACCATCAGAAACAGGAGTAGGGCCATGTACGACGAAGTGCGGAAAACCGATCCGGAAATTGCAGCGATTCTTGATGCTGAGCTGGGCCGTCAGCGCAGCCAGCTGGAAATGATCGCCAGCGAGAATTTCACCAGCCGGGCCGTCATGGAAACCATGGGCTCGACTCTGACCAACAAATACGCCGAGGGGTACCCCAAAAAGCGTTACTACGGTGGTTGTATCCATGTGGATGAGGCCGAGATGCTGGCCAAGCGCCGGGCCATGGCTCTTTTTGGTGCCGAGCGCGCCAATGTGCAGCCCCACAGTGGCTCCACGGCCAACATGACCGCTTATCTGGCCTTCCTTAAGCCCGGTGATAAAATTCTGGGCCTGAGCCTTAGCCACGGTGGTCATCTGACCCACGGGCATCCGGTGAATTTCAGTGGTTTGCTTTTCGAAGCCAAGCACTATGAAGTGAGCCCTGAAACCGAAACCATCGATTATGACAAATTGCGGGATCAGGCCCTGATCGAGCGCCCCAAAATGCTGGTCGGTGGCGCCAGCGCGTATCCCCGGTTCTGGGATTACGAGAAACTGCGCAGCATTGCTGATGAAATTGATGCCATCCTTCTGTTCGACATGGCTCACATTGCGGGCCTGGTGGCCGGCGGTGTGCACGCCAGTCCCGTGCCTTTCTGTGATGTGGTCACCAGCACCACCCACAAGACCCTGCGCGGTCCCCGTGGCGGTCTGATCCTCAGCACCAAGGAAAAATTCAAGGCCATCAACAAAATGAATTTCCCGGGTGTTCAGGGTGGGCCCCTGATGCATGTCGTGGCAGCTAAGGCTGTTTGTTTTCAAGAGTGTATGACCGATGAGTTCAAGCAATACGCGAAGGATATGGTGGCCAACGCGTCGGTGCTTGGCGATGCCCTGATGGAGCGAGGATTCCATCTCGTCAGCGGAGGCACCGACAACCATCTGCTGCTGGTGAACGTTAGCAACAAGGGATTGACCGGCAAATCCATGGAAGAGCTTCTGGAGCATGTGGGCATCACTTGCAACAAGAACACGGTTCCTTTTGACAAGGAAAGTCCTTTCGTGACCAGCGGCGTGCGACTTGGCACACCGGCTCTGACGACCCGGGGCATGGGACCGGATGAAATGAAAAAAATAGCCGACATCATAGACCGAGCCGTGCAGAACATGGAAAACCAGGATGCACTTGATGCCTTGCGCGGTGAGGCGGAAGAGCTCTGTAAGGCCTTCCCGCTTTACCCTGGCATGAAGTAGGAGGACCTGACTTGAAGTGCCCCCGTTGTGGCAATGAAGAAGACAAAGTGGTCGATTCGCGCGCCGTTCGTGATGCACGGGCGGTGCGTCGCCGCCGCGAATGCCTTGATTGCGGAGAACGGTTCACCACCTACGAAGCGGTGGAGACCCGGCCCGTCATTGTTGTCAAACGCAGCGGCGAACGGGTTTCCTATCACCGGAACAAGGTCATTGTGGGGGTCACCAAGGCTTGCGAGAAACGACCTGTTTCTTTGGAAGAAATCGAAATCATCGTGGATCGTGTGGAGATGAAGCTCGGTTCATCCGATCGCCGGGAAGTTCCCAGCGACACCATCGGCCAGTATGTGCTGGAGCAACTGCGGGAAGTGGATGAGGTGGCGTATATTCGTTTCGCCTCGGTGTATCGCGACTTCCAGAGTGTGGATGAATTTTTTACCCTTTTGAAAGACCTGCAGGGTCGGAAAGATGACACTCTGTGACCGACTCCCGCGATGATCAACCCCAGCAGGACCACACCGGACCTCGGGACCAGATGGGCTTTGATGAGCTGAAACCTGCCGATGACCATCCTTTGCTGGAGGGGCTGGAGGGTGAAACGGAAGAGGAGCGCGGAGAAAAGGGTATGGGATTCCTGGATCATCTGGAGGATCTGCGCCGCACTCTTATCCAAAGTTCTCTGGCTATGATGGTTGCAACCATCCTTTGCTGGTTTGTATCTTCCCAATTGCTGGACATTCTGGTGCGACCCATCAAAGACCAGGGCGTTTATTTCACGGCACCCAATGAAGCATTCCTGGTGCGTTTCAAGCTGGCGGCGGTCATGGGGCTGTTCGCTGTGGCACCGTTCATCTTTTTCCGTCTCTACATGTTCATCATTCCGGGGTTGTACCATAAGGAAAAGAAAGTGGTGACACCTCTGCTGATCACCACCACCCTGCTTTTTTACACCGGTGTGAGTTTTGGCTTTCTGGTGGTCATTCCCCAGGTGATTACTTTCCTGATGGGTTTTGGCACAGCCTATTTGTCGCCCTTGATTGGCATTGGTGCTTATTTTGCGCTGGTCACCAGGCTGGTTCTGGCCTTTGGGTTGGTTTTTCAGCTGCCTTTGGTGGTTCTTTTCCTCAGCGTGATCGGTTTGGTGAAGCCCAAAACCCTGCTCAAAACCTGGCGCTACGCCATCGTGATCATTTTTGCCGTTTCTGCTCTGCTGACGCCTCCTGATGTGATCAGCCAGGTGATGATGGCTGGTCCGGTGCTGGTTTTGTACTGGTCTTCGGTGCTGGTGGCATTGATTGTGACGCGGAAACGACGGAAAGACCATTGACATCGTCAGGAAATAGCGAATATTTGTGCGTTGAGACGGTTTCTCCCGCTGGGTTTTCAAAGGGAAAGCCAGCCCGTCTTTTTAGGCTTTTTACCGAGAGATGATTTCATGTCCCTGATGGATCGCGAACGCATCAAGCTGATCACCCTGCAGCGGAAAATCGGACCCGCCCTGAAAAAAGTGGACAAGGAATTCCGCCGGATCACCGACGGGGACAGTCCCATGACCAGGGCCATCTGCGAACATGTTCTGCAGGGGAAAAGCAAAAAGTTTCGCCCCACCCTTCTTCTGCTCTCGGCCCAGAATGAGCGGGGCATTGCCGATGAAGCTATCGGCGCGGCGGCCTGCGTTGAATTGGTTCACACCGCCACCCTGGTGCATGACGATTTTATTGACGAAGCGGTGACCCGTCGCGGGTTGCCGGCAGTGAATGTTAAATTTGGTTCCAGTGCGGCGCTGATCATGGGGGACTACCTTTACAGCAAGGCTTTGCATACGTTGTGCGCCGCTGGGTTGCATCATTCGGTAGAACTGCTGGCACGCTCCACCGTGTTGATGAGTGAGGCGGAGATGCTTCAGTTGGAACACCGTTTCGACA
>JAOZJV010000769.1 GCA_029935695.1 Candidatus Krumholzibacteriia bacterium
GAACGCCGGCATGAATTGACTTACGCGTACTAAAAGAAACCCGCTTTGCCGGGTGTATGGCAAAGCGGGATGAGGAAAAACACAATTTCGAAGGCACAACCTATAGTTTTTCGCTGTTCAGGTCCAAAGCCATATGCACAGAAAAATCGATTCCCGTGTCCAAACCTGAACGCAGAAAAACAGGCTTGCCGTCATTTACTCCTGGTAAAACCAGCATGACAACCGGGCCATGATCAACAGGCCCAGACAGCCAATTGAATAATGTCGATGCAGCTTCCTGATAAACAGCCCCTGACAATCCGGCATCCTGCAACTTCACCCTCCATGAACCGGCTGCACCTGGCCCCATGACAGGAATCACTTCCAGTCCTCTGCTCGCAAGTCGATCTTTCAGACGACCCAGGACCGGAATCATCCGTGTGGCCGGTTCCCCTGGTTCGAAGATGAAAAACAACCCGGCCGAAGGAAGCTTCGCCGCAGCATCAGGCCAAATGGCCATCAACGATTCTTCAAGTTCTGCATCCACCAGAGCGGCTGGATCCCATCCGCCAGCATCCATATCAACAGGCAAATGCACCACTGTTGTATCGCCGGACTCCACCTTGAAGCGCGTCAAACGTCCAAAAGCGCTGCCGCCGGGAACCCGCACCGTGCCGCAGAACCAATACTCTCCCGCATCCCACTTTTGAAGGCCCAATTTCGGGTCCCACCAAGGGGTTTCCAATAACCCATCACCCGGTCTTGAAACCATGAAGTGCTGATAACTTTCAGCCTCGGGCCAGAGCACTCCATCGCGGGTCAGGCCCAGGTCGACCCAGCCTGCCGTTTCGTTCTCTTCTGGTGCCTCGTCATCCTGTGGCAATGGATGAATTTCCTGCCATGCACCCTGCCAGATTTCCACTGTTCCGTGACGATACCGGGCAGGCATTCCGTTGCGGCGGCACAGCCCCACAAAAGCAACTTTCAAATCTGTTTCGGTGCCCCTGCCTAAAATGAAGGTATGATTTGGTGGAACCGGATTCCCAAAATAGGTTCTTTCGCTCACAATCCACTGGTCGCCAAAGGCATCGAGAAGATGCTGCCTGATGGCAGCCGGGTCTGTTGTTGCGGGCCACTCAATCACCGGAATTTCTTCCCGCCAGTTGCTTGCCGCCTCCCGGCTGATGCGCAGGGCCAACACCCCTTCTCTGAAAACTTCATCTGGCAGATCACCGCCAGCGGCCAGACTCAGATCCACATGGCTACGAATGATCCGCTCATCCAACTCCAGAAGATCCTTGTCGTCGGCATCGGCCAACAGCCAGGTCAAGGCCTGCTGTGCTGCCGGCTCGCGGTACCAGGTGAGCAACCGGACCAGGGGCGAAAAACTCTCACAGGGTTTGGCCAGGATGATGTCCCACTCTTCACGCAGGTCTGCCGGCAAAGAATCCAGAACCGCGGTTTCGGTCTCATCAAGAGTGCGCAGTTTTTCGCGGTTGGCTTTGTCCGCCGCCACCAGCAAACGGTGGTGCCGGTCCACATCATCGGTCACGCAAATATCTTCCCGCCGGGGCCGGGCTCCTGCTTCGGGGTAGGTCAGCCAGAAGCCGGGATTTGTCTCTGTATCATATCGATCAGTAGCCGGATCCAATGCAACTTCAATGACTTGTCCAGGCTCTCCAGTGATGGTTTTGAAAAGAAGATCACCTGAATCATCAGGGGCTGCGGCCGTCAGAGCGAAGGACCCGGGCCCCAGACTCAATGCCATATCCCCATCCAACCGGGCAATGGCGCGAATGGTGCCAAAATTCAGAACGTTGACATTCACCTTGGTTTCCGGGTGCCCCGCCACCGAAGCGCGCAACAAAAACGGATCAGTGTAAACAGCAGTGGAGTTGATGA
>JAOZJV010000770.1 GCA_029935695.1 Candidatus Krumholzibacteriia bacterium
AATTCGGTTTGTGGGCTGCTTTGGGCATTCATGACACCAGTTCTGTGGTTGGGGCCGCTTCGCTTTATGGCGAAGAGGCTTTGAAAATTGCGACCACGACCAAGCTGGCCAGAGCGCTTTGGATTATCCCTCTCGTGCTCGGCACCTCCGTTTATATGAGCAGGAAGCAGGGTCAATCAGGTCGGACTAAAATCAATATTCCCTATTTTATCCTGCTATTTATTCTGGCAACAGCAGTGACCACTTTTGTGCCATCTGCCTCACAGGTAACTCCATGGCTGGTGCGGCTGGCCAGAATCGGCCTGGTGTTGAGTTTGCTGTTCATGGGAGCTGGATTCACTCGGGAACTGGTGAGAACCATTGATCTTAAGCCGATGGTTCAAGCAGTTGTTCTGTGGCTGATGGTTTCAAGCGGTTCGTTGATGGCTATTTTGTATCTATAGATTGTTCTGCTGGATTTACAATTACAAGCCTTTGTTTGACGGGCATGGTGATTCCCTCTAGGCTCTGCTTGTTGGGATTCTCATTGAAGAATGATATGCCAAAATTAATCGGAGCTTATACAAATGTTGGGCCATGAATTGGATTTCCAGGAAGACCATCTGAGGAACCGGGTTCTTGCAAGGGTGGCCGGTCTCTTTCGCGCTAAGTTCGTAACGATCATCACGATCGCCGGCACGGCATTTCTGCCAATGTTTCTATCCCATTTCGTTATCGTGTTCGCCTTCAACTATGGTGTCGTGACCGCACCGGTGCTCCAGGAATTCCTGGGTTTCATGTTCGGATTCCTGGGTCCCCTGCTTGGATTTTATGCAATCCAGCATCAACTCTCGCAGTTCCCCGTCAGCTCCCCGGTGGCTTTGTTCCACAGTTTCCGAACCGGCTTGGGCAGCTTGCCACGGATTCTCGAACTCTGGTTTCGCACCGCCTTTGGTGTAGTCATTGGACTGCTGTTGTTGGTCGTACCGGGGATAAAGCGGATGTGCCGCTGGTATGTCACACTCCCGGTACTCGTGGTGGAACAATGCGGCGCCAAACAGGCCATGCAACGCAGCAGCAAACTGACCCGGGGACATCGGTGGAACATTTTTGCATTGCTCGTTGTCAGCGGCGTGCTGAGTTGGCTGTTCGAAAGCGCCGAGATCGCAATCAGTAACAGACTCCCGGAGACCCTTTACAACGTCAAATTCCTGATTTTCTGGTGCAAAACCATCCTGGAAACCTCGATTTTTGCCGTGTTGCAATACGCCACCTACTTGGAGCTTGTGTCGGCTGGCGAGTCGAATTTCGAGTCGGGACTGGCGCATAGTTCTGAGTAATTCTGCCCTGCCATCAATTTTGTACATTCTCTGCGGAACAATAAAAATGAAAAAAATGAGGGGATTACCCTAAAAAATTCGTACTGTATCATGAAGGGGGTTATTACCCATTGACCAGACAACTTCAACGGGCTCTCAGATTTAAAACCTGATAGATCCAAATGCATATCCAACAGAGTTTAATTTTGGGCAAATAAAACTCTTGGCCTAGTGGAGGGCCGGTAAAGAAATTTGGGTATCTTACCGTTAGGAGTTTCTCATGAAATCGTTGAAAACGTCCCTGTTCATTGTGGTTGTTCTGATGTGTTTTGCAGGCGCAGCTTCCGCGGATTTGGAATTGAATTATCTGGAGAGGCATGCCACTGCTATTAGAGCCCACTTTGGTATGCCTGAGCTCACCATAATTGTTGAAGAATCTTCAGGAGAATCAGGCCTTTTTAATGAAGAGGTGGAGACAGGAAGTTACCTTAATGGGTCGTACGCCCGTGCATTTCACCATTCCACGGTCGAAAATACCGGAAGCCATTTGTCAATTATCGGAACCTTTGAAATCAACCTTAA
>JAOZJV010000771.1 GCA_029935695.1 Candidatus Krumholzibacteriia bacterium
CTTCGGCTTCTGCAAGGAGCCTGCTGGGTCGTCCCATTTCAAGGCCCGGGTCACTGATGACTCTGATTTTCGAAGCGGCCTTGATCAACCGGTGTTTCACAAGATAAGCCACCAAAGCGCCGGTAGCCGAGCCACTGGCCGGATCTTCGGGAATACCAAAATGAGGAGCAAACATACGGCAATGCACCGTGCTCTCCTGGCGGATGGTTTCACAAGTAAAGACAAACAGATCACCAAAACCAAGATCGGCAGCAATGGAATCGGCTTCCCGGCGACGCAAATTAATGCGATCCATGGTTTCCAGACTACCCACAGGCACAATGTGGATGGGCAGACCTGTGGAAATCACTTCGCATGGCAAGCCGGTGATGGCGATTTCCTCTTCAGCCAGACCCAACGTCATGGCCACCTTCCGGCGATGAAAATACTGCCCCAGAAAATCAGGGGGATCCTGCACCAGACTGTAGATGCGGTGGCCATCTTCATCCTGGGTGTTGACCTGGTAATTACCAGCTTCCAGTTCCCAGGTAAAAACCCCAGAATTGTCATTGTTGGACCTTTTGCCAAGATAATCCATGGCAAAGGTGGCACCCAGCACAGAATGGCCGGCAAAAGGAATTTCCGCTGATGGAGTGAATACCCTCAAGGCTGCCCTGTCGTCCCCCTGTGTTTTAGGCGGTATCACAAAAGCCGTTTCACCGCACCCCATTTCCAGGGCCAGTTTCTGCATCAATTCAGAAGGAACTTCATGCCCCAAAGGGAAGAGATTCAACCGACTGCCGCCGAAGGGGTCAGAAGTGAACACATCAATGATAAGATATTCCAGGTTCATTATCTGTTTGGACCTTGGCTCAAGGAAACTGATGGGCAGAAAAACTCCTGCCCCTGGATGGGTAAATTTAGCACAAGAGAAGCGATGAACCAAGCCCTTTGGTGACCGAAAGCCTGCCTTTTAGCTGTTTTGCAGCAAAACTGTGGCTATGGCAAATTCTTTTTCGTGACTAATGGATAAAATGCACCCGGAGGCCCCCACCAGGGCCATTTCTTCTGCTGCCCGGCCATGCAATTTCAGGGTGACGGGTCCGTCATCAGATCGTACAACTTCCACATGGCCGTAAGGAATGTGGGTGACGGAACGTCCCAGGGCTTTGAGAAAGGCTTCTTTGGCCGCCCAACGACCCGCCAGAGAGGCAGCCCGCCCCAAACCACGGGTGTTGGCGTACTCAATCTCGTGCTGTGAGAAGCATCTGTTGAGAAATCGTTCATCATGACGCTGCAACAGGTCATTGATGCGCGCCACCGAAACAATATCAGTGCCCAACCCCAGGATACTCAATAGGCACCCTTTCGCTCGATGACAGCAGGCAAGGTGCGAGCCAGAATGCTGAGATCAAAAAACAGGCTGCGTTTTTGAACGTATTGACGGTCCAGTTCCATCCATTCGGAAAAATCCAGATGGCTGCGGCCCGAAACCTGCCACAAACACGTCAATCCGGGCCTGACCAACAACCTTTGGGCTTGTTCCGCCGTGTAATCGCCCACCTCGGAAGGAATTTGCGGCCGGGGACCAATGACGCTCATATCACCTTTGAGAATGTTGAAAAGTTGGGGAAATTCATCCAGGCTGCTGCGCCGCAAAAATCGGCCCACTCCCGTGATGCGGGGATCATCCTTAATTTTGAAAGCAGCTCCGGTGGCTTCATTCAAATGGACCAGCTTCTCTTTTTGGGCTTCGGCATCCATGGCCATGGAGCGGAATTTATAACATCCGAACAGACGGCCTTCAAAGCCCACCCGCTCCTGCTTGAAGAAAACCGGACCACTGGTTTCCAATTTGATCAGCAGGACAATAAAGGGACAAAGGGGCAACAGCAGAAGC
>JAOZJV010000772.1 GCA_029935695.1 Candidatus Krumholzibacteriia bacterium
CACCGGACTGGCAATGTCGTTGCTCGGTTAGCGAGTGGCGAACTGATGGGTGGGGCCAGCACCGGCCCCACCCCAGGAGACCCGGGGACCGTCCCGGGATGAATTAGGGTGCGGGCCCCTGGGTGGTTTCAAGGAGGAAACACATGGGTATCCGAATACACACCAACGTGTCTTCCATACACGCAGCGCGGCATCGGCACGCACGTGATGCTGCACCTGACGCACACAGGGAAGACTTAAGCTCCGGGTCGCACATTCACGACACCGGTGAAAATGCCTTGAGGTCAAAATCTGACCATCACACCAGTGAAAATCTCACCCCGGAAGGACCACTGCAGAATGCTTCCCTTGCTCTCCATATTCTGGTGGGTATTACGAATGCGAGCAGCAGTTCGGTCGATTTGACTCAAGACACAAATAATGATGGAAATGCATTGGATCCTGATGCGGGGATCAATAATGCATTCAATGCCGGTCCGGCCATGGATGATTTGAAATCAGCCATGGAAAAGGATCTGGATCTTCGGAGCAACTTCGGAACTCTTCCAAAAGACAATGAAACCTCCATCAGCAATAATAGGATGACCTCGAAAGGTAATTTCGGGGCCAGCAGCCGGATCAGGGATGTGGACGTTGCTTCTGAAACGTCAGGATTAACATCATCCCAGATTCAACACCAGAAAGGGGTGTCCATTTTGGCTTCCAGCAACTTGTCTGCCTCTCTGGCCATGAAGCTTCTGAAGTAAAAGAAGCAGGGGCGGGTCCTGGCCCGCCCCTCAAAAATACTTTATTGCAATATTGGGCTGTTTATAAACAACAGCCCATTTTGATGTTTATAGACCTTCCTGAGCAACTGTTGGCCATTTTTGCAAAAACCACTCTCGTTAAATATCAAAAATCAGCTATTTTTTGATTAAAAAGCCTAAAGGTTTTGAGCTTTGGTGCCGATCTATCTTTTATCGGCCCTAAAAAACTAACATTAGGGCAAGAAAGGAGCCTCTCAGTAAAACCAATTATGGTCCGGAAAGGAATATCCGGCTGAGGGCATGGAAGTCCAACCATCATTTCAAGGAGGAATGTCATGGGACTCCGAATTAACACAAACGTCAGCTCACTGAACACTCAGCGTCATCTGGGTAACACCTCCATCAAATTTGCCAAATCCATGGAAAAGCTCAGCTCCGGTCTGCGAATTAATCGCGCTGGTGATGATGCTGCAGGTTTGGCCATTAGTGAAGGTTTGAAGGCAGACATCCGCGCTCTGGACCAGGCAGGCAGAAATGCGGCCGATGGTATCAGTTTGGTGCAAACCGGTGAAGGGTCTCTCGATGAGGTCTCCAGCATCCTGTTGCGGATGAAAGAAGTGGCCGAACAGTCCATGAACGGTACTCTCAGTAGCACCGATCGTGGCTTTCTTGATGCGGAATACACTGCTTTGTCAGATGAAATTGATCGTATCGCTAATGGCACCGAATTTAACGGTGTTTCATTGCTGGACGGAACACTTGATGTCGACATTCAGGTGGGAATTGGCACCGGAACCTCTGATCAGGTTGCGGTAGCTCTTTCTGATGATATGGATGCCGCAGGCATCGGTATCTCTGCCGCCATTGATACTGCCAGTAATGCGGCAACTGCCATGGGTGAAATCGACACTGCCATTGAGAATGTCACCACCGCCCGTGCAGACTTTGGTGCTATCCAGAATCGTCTGGAAAGCTCCATCCGTACCATCAGTATGACCAGTGAGAACCTTTCGGCTGCAAACAGCCGGATCCGTGACGTGGACATTGCGAAGGAAACTTCGAAAATGACCAGCAGTCAAATCCAGCAGCAGGCAGGTGTATCCATGCTGGCCCAAGACAACATGAGCAGTGC
>JAOZJV010000773.1 GCA_029935695.1 Candidatus Krumholzibacteriia bacterium
TGTCACTTACGGCGGTGACCAGGAGGATGAACCCGAGAGTGTTATCGCTCTTGCTGATGGCGGCTTTCTTATTTGCGGGCAAACCGAATCTTTCACCGCAGATCTCCAGGATGCTTTCCTCTGGAAAATTGACGCATCAGGCGGTGTGGTCTGGGAACAGTTCTTCGATGGCCCTGGTTATACCACTTTCAGCTCAGTCATCCAGAATGCCGATGGAGACTTTGTTTGTGCTGGTTACACTCAAACATTAAATGGGGATTATGAAGGTCTTGTGGCCAAATACGCCCCAGATGGCACCCTGATTTCTTCAGGACACATCAATAGCCCGGATGATGATCTTTTCACCCAGATCATTCAGAACGCGGACGGCAGCTATGTGGCCTGTGGATACACCGATCCAGGAGGAACCGAAGGTTACTGGCTGGTGAAGCTGGACTCTGAATTTGGTATTGTGTGGAGAAATAGCTACATGGAGAGCGTCAGGTCCCGGGCACAGTGCATTGCTTCGGCAGACGGTGGCTACGTTCTGGGTGGTTTTTTGGGCAACTTTGGCGATGCCAAAGCCCGGTTGTTGCGCCTGGACCAGGATGGAAATGTCATTTGGGAAAATCACTATGGCGGAGATTTCTGGAATTCCTGCAACGATATGATTGCCTTGGCTGATGGGGGTTTTGCCGTGGCTGGTTTTTATTCCCTTGTCAGTTCCACCTGGCACCCCTGGGTCTTCACTATTGATGCAGGAGGAGTTCTGGGTTGGGAACAAATCTATGCAGAACAAACCGGAGGAACCGCCATTAGTTTGGCACAAGATGAGAACGAGAATGTACTGGCCTGTGGTCAAATTCGCATTGGTTGGGGTTCCTACGCCTTTTTAATGAAAATTGAAAACTCCAGCACTGTGGCCATGTTCATGCCTGATTTCGACCTTCATGCTGAAGGGTCCGCTGTGTCGCTGACCTTCCAGATCAACCAGCACGCTGCTTTGAGCGATTTTGAACTGGTAGGAAGCAACGGCCTGACCGAATGGACTGTTGAACTCTCGTTCGATGGCTCCAACTATTCTGCCCAGGACCAGAACACCAATCTGAATGCTGGTGGAACGTTCACTTACAATCTCTACTACTATGGCAATGACGAACGCACTCTTCTTCAGAGCCAGGATGTGCAAGTGGCCCCCATGGTGATGGCCACAAAATTGACCAGCATTTACCCCAATCCATTCAATCCCATGACCAAAATCAATTTCACTCTGGCCACGGGTCAGAATATGGGATTGGATATTGTGGATGTTCGGGGGCGCCAAGTACGGACCCTGCTTAGTGAAACCATGGCTGCAGGGGAGCATTCGGTGAACTGGAATGGGTTAAACGACAATGGCCGGGCCATGCCTTCGGGAACCTACTTCGCTATCATGAAGAGTGAAGCCGGTCAGTCAATGCAAAGGTTAACTTTGGTTCGTTAATTTGTAGAATGACCATTATTCTCGCCTTTCCAAAAGGGAGGGCGGGAATTTCTTTATCAGTCAGTTATTACCGTCTGAAATGGACGGACTCGAACTTCCAGGGTGATGTAACCGATGGGTGCAGGGAACAACATAGATGGTCAATTCAATAGAGTTTTTTCCCAATGGTGTCCGTGTGAAATTCAGCGGGCGAGTGACGGCGCAGGAAATTTTAGACACGAACAGTGAAATCCTGAATCATTCAAATTTTTCCACTACAAAATTTTCTATCTGGGTTTATCAGGACATTGGGCAGATGGAATACTCCAAAGGGCAGATAAGGGCTTTGGGTGATAGTGACCGGGCTACTTCCTTAAAAAATCCTGATCGCCAGGTGGCTATTGTCGCCGACTCTCCCTATGTGTTTGGGCTTGGG
>JAOZJV010000211.1 GCA_029935695.1 Candidatus Krumholzibacteriia bacterium
CAAGAAGTGGCTGTGCGCAGCGGCCCCGATGATAACTTTGGCGTTCTATTCATGGTGCATGACGGATTGACCATCACCATCCAGGAAGAGCGTCTGCAGTGGGTGCGGATCAGTCTTGGCGGGGAATCGCTGGGGTGGATGCCCGCCGCCAGCGTCCAGCGGGTGCGGCAGAATTAGGGTCGATACACAGCTGAAGTATTGGGTGTTTCACACACGGTGACATCCGCCAGCAGGGGCAGTTTGGTCTTCAAGCCATGAAAGATCCAGGCGGCAAGAATTTCCGCCGTGGGATTTTCCAAGCCTTCGATTTCGTTCAGACAGTGATGATCCAGGGTTTCCAGCATGGGGGCAAAGGCCCAGCCAATTTCACCGTAATCCTGCACCCAGCCCAGCTTTTCATCCAGCAACCCTTCCAAACCCAGGACCACTGTGTAGGTGTGCCCATGCAGGCGCCGGCATTTATGGGTGTCCGGCACATGAGGCAACCAGTGCGCCGAATCAAAAGAAAATGATTTTGTGATGCGATGGGCCATAATTCAATCCTGTTCGTTGTGAATCAACCTTCTGCAAGATAGAACAACATTCTGCCACAGCGCAATATTCCCGTGAGTTCTCAGTGAAAAAAAACGAAAGTGGAAATCTTTCCTGCCGAACCAATGGACGGAGGGGATCAGGCGAGTTCCGGGTCCATGGTGGAATCTGGATCTCATCTCCCAAACAGGCAGGCATTGAAGTGACCGGGAAAACAAACGAACTCAATGACATTCTCCAAACCCTGGATACCCTGCAAAACCGGGTGCGGGAAATCACCAATGGTGGTCCTTCCCAGGAGGCAGTTTCAATGGCCTCAAGCACAGCGGTAGCAGAGCCGGAACCTGTTGTTGGTCCTTCTTTTACAGATGATCAAAACTATCCATCAGCCATCCCCGATTCGGCCAGCATGGGGCTGTTGCATCATGGAGTTT
This sequence comes from Candidatus Krumholzibacteriia bacterium, assembly GCA_029935695.1. Taxonomy (GTDB): domain Bacteria; phylum Krumholzibacteriota; class Krumholzibacteriia; order LZORAL124-64-63; family LZORAL124-64-63; genus LZORAL124-64-63. The sequence goes on from JAOZJV010000211.1 coordinate 966, forward strand.
TAGAGCTCACCGCCTTCACTAAGTTGAAGGATTTTCCTGAATATTTTGCCAGACTTTCAGACAAAACAGGACTGCGCATGGTGTTGCTCAAGCGTTGGACCAGCGGGCTCCAGGTTTTCATGGAAAAAAATATCAAGCTTCCCGCCGATGCAAAACGCAAGGGCCGGGACGGCCGGGCGCCCATTCCCAGTGGTAAGGGCGATATTTTTCAGGCCATCGGTGATGAAGCAACGGTGTACAGTGGTCCTGTGCCCGTGAAGCATTTTCCCTTGGATTTGACTCTCATGCTGGGCCGCGGCAGCGCCGATCGACAAATCATTATTCTTCCGCTTCCATCGCAGAACCATTGGAATACTTTTCTCTATCTTGATGCCGATGAGGCCAGTGCCGATTCTTTGGCGGCCGCGGAAGTTCTGGCCCATTTTGCCCTGGCTCGCCTGTGCCTGCTGAACAAAGGCGTGCGCAGTCATACCGGTCGGGTTAATGCCATCCACCAGGCAGAACTTTTCCGTCGTGAAAAAATCAGGAATAATAAAAAAACACGCCCGGCATATTCGCTCCAGGATGCAGGGACGCAGATCAATTCCGGGCCTGAAAATGAGAATCCTGATTCCCCGGCTGATCCGGCTGATCAACTGCAGTATGTCACGCCACCAAAAATTGGCCCCGTTGCTGAGGAATCGATACCCGAGTTGGATCCTTTTGAAGTGGGCGAAGATGTTGAAGAATCTGAAACAATAGTCAAAGCGATTGCTCTGAATCCCGGGCATCGGCCTGGGGATACAGGGTTGTCGGGTATAGAGGGTGCAACCAGCCCTTCGGACCAGCGCTTAACTCCCGAGTTGATCCTCAACCAAAGTGGAGAATTGCCTGCTTTGCCCAAGGCGGCCTGCCACATCATGGCCGTGATCGAAGACCCTAAAACCACGGCCACCCGGCTTGAAAAAGCCCTGGCCATGGATCAAACCCTCACGGCAAAAGTTTTGCGTATCGCCAACAGTCCTTTTTACGGTGCCGTACGGGAAATTCGCACCGTCAGCGAAGCCATTGTGCGTCTTGGGTTTGTGACTATCAGGAACTGGACCGTTGTCACGGCCACCAAGTCTGTTTTCCTGGCTCCGGGGGCGGGGGCGCTGTATCAAAAAATCTGGCGTCAATCGGTGCTTTCGGCCATGGCCAGTCAATTGGTGGGGCAGGCTGTGGGAACCCGGGAACCCGAGGGACTCTTCATTGGCGGCCTGATGCAGAACATCGGCCAGCTGGTCTTGGCGCGCAGTCATCCCCAGTTGTTCCAGGAAATTTTAGTCCAATCCGAATCAACGGACAGACCCTACCATGAAGTGGAAAACAAATTACTTGGTTTTGATCATGGTGCTTTGGGGGCCCTGCTGATTCAGGACTGGAATTTGAGTGAAGAGCTGGAGGAGGCCGTTCGCTGGCACCACCGGTTCGAAGAAGATGACGCCCAGCAATCCCGTCTGGCGGCCATGATTGCTCTGGGCGAAGAAATTGCTTACTGCACCGGCAGCGTGCAGGAGCGGAACTCAGAGCAGCAAAAAGCGGAAGATGAATCCGGAGAAGTGGAAGCACTCAGTCGGGCAGCTTTGTATCTGGGAGTCACCCCTGGCCAATTTGCCGAGCTCAAAACCCAGGCAGCACAGTTGCACATTGATCCGCATTTTTTCAACTAGGGATCAACCGTTAGCCTGTTCTTTATTTTCCTTTTTAATAATTTCCTCAGTGGGAGGCTCGAAGTGCTGACGGCACCGGGCTTCGTAAATTTCCGCCGCCCCCACGATGACCTGCTCGGTGGCAGCGGTCAGGCGCTGAGTGAAGTTGGCCGGATCACCGCAGGACATACAGATGGCCAGTTGTTTTGATACATATTCGGCAGCACACATCAGTTTGGGCATGGGGCCGAAGGGATTGCCTTGGTAATCCAGATCCAGCCCGGCCACGATGACCCGTTTGCCCTGGTTGGCCAACTTATTGGTGACCGAAACAATATCTTCACTGAAAAACTGTGCTTCGTCGATGGCCACCAGCTCGGTGCGGTCATCCACCAGGTCGAGAACTTCATTGATATCCGAAATGGCCACTCCCGGCAGGCTCATCTGGCTGTGAGAAACGATGCTGGTGGCATCGTAACGGGCATCGAATCCGTGCTTGAATATTTGCACCCTGCGTTTGGCGATTTGGGCTCGTCTGAGCCTTTTGATCAGTTCTTCGCTCTTGCCGCTGAACATGGGCCCGCAAATAATCTCGATCCAACCTGATTTCCCGTGTATGATCTGCATGTCGCTCCGTTTCTGGTGTTTTTTCCCGGACAGGATAAGTTATTCTATCATACCCGGGGACTCAACCTGGAAAATCATTTGCATCAGCTCATTTTCAGCCAGGGACGGATTCAACAGAATGAATCGCATCCGGCGCGGAGGTTTTCTTCGACCATGTGGAACCAGGACTATTTTCGGGAGTTGATCAACCCCGGCGCCATAGGGATGGTGCATTTACAGGCTTTACCCGGCAGTCCGGCCTATGAAGGCAACCTTGCGGCTGTCACTGCCGCAGCCCTGACAGATGCTTCGGCTTTGTTTGAAGCCGGGATCCGGGCCGTGATGGTGGAAAACTATTACGATGTTCCTTTTTATCCCACCAAAGTACCCGCCGAGACGGTGGCGGCCATGACGGCCATCATTTCATCGCTGAGCAACGAGTTTCCTGAAATGGCCTGGGGAGTCAATGTCCTGCGCAATGATGCGGCCTCTGCCCTGGGCATTGCCGTGGCCACCGGGGCGCGGTTTATCCGGGTGAATGTTCACGTGGGTGCCATGGTCACAGACCAGGGCAGCATTGAAGGCAAGGCCTGGGAAACCCTGCGTCTGAGAAGGCACCTGGAAGCAGATGACGTGGGCATCCTGGCCGATGTCAGGGTCAAGCATGCCCGCCCCCTGGCTGAGCGTCCCCTGGGGGAGGAAGCCCAGGATTTGCGCCTGCGAGGGCAGGCTGATGCAGTCATCGTCACCGGGGCGGCCACCGGCAGCGGAGCCAGTGCCCAGGATGTGATCACCGTCCGCGAAGCACTGCCCGACTGTCCGTTGCTTGTGGGCAGTGGCATGAATGCTTCCACGGCATCAGATTTTTTCCCTGCTGCTGATGGGTGCATTATCGGGTCCGCTCTGAAAGTCACCGACCCGGACACGGGAAAACCAGTGGTATCGGTGGCCAAAACTGTTGAATTTCTGGAAGCCGTTCAAAATACTCAATCGAAAGGTTGCTCATGAATATTCTTATCACTGGAGGCGCCGGTTTCATCGGCTCCAACCACGTGCGTTTACTGCTGGATCAGTCCGATGATCGGATCATCAATCTGGATTTGCTGACCTACGCGGGAAATCTGGAAAATCTGGCGGGTTTGGAAGACAATCCCCGCTACCGATTTATCAAAGGCGATATTCTGGATCGCGCTCTGGTGCGCCGGATCATGACCGAAGAAAATATCCAAGCTGTGGTGCATTTTGCAGCCGAAAGCCACGTGGATCGCAGCGTTGAAGGTCCTGAAGTTTTCGTGCGGACCAACATCCTGGGCACCGAAATATTGCTGGAAGAAGCCCGGCGTGCCGAGGTGGACCGTTTTGTGATGGTGAGCACCGATGAGGTGTACGGCTCCCTCGGTGCCGAAGGCATGTTCACCGAAGATACTTCCCTGGCTCCCAATTCACCCTACGCCGCCAGCAAGGCTTCCTCCGACCTGATGTGCCGTTCCTTTTTTAAGACGTTTGGTTTTCCCGTCATCATCACCCGCTGCAGCAACAATTACGGCCCCTATCAATTTCCCGAAAAACTAATTCCCCTGATGATTGCCAATGCCCTGGAAGACAAAAATCTTCCGGTTTACGGTGATGGTCAGAATGTTCGTGACTGGCTCTTTGTGGGAGATCATTGCCGGGCCATTGATCTTGTCATGCGCCAGGGGAAAGTGGGCGAAATTTACAATATCGGCGGATGCAACGAGATGAAGAATCTCGAATTGGTGGAACTGCTGGTGGATAAACTGGGTAAAAGCCGCGACCTGATCACCTTCGTCAAAGATCGCCCGGGCCATGATTTGCGTTACGCCATCGACGCGGGGAAAATGATGCGGGAACTTGGCTGGTCGCCCACGGTTGATTTTTCCACAGGCCTTGCCCAAACAGTGAATTGGTATCTGGAGAACCGCGCCTGGTGGGAGAAAATTCGCACCGGGCAATACCAGGAGTATTACAACAAGATGTATGGCAGCGAAGGCCGTCACGATGCATCGATGGACTAAAAAATTATGAATGACCACACAACAAGGCTGCCCGACGGGCGGTCTGTGCAGGTGGCCGCGGGTGCCCGGGAAAGGCTCTGCTGCGGCGTGATCGTGCTGGATCCCATTTCGGTTTTCGACAATCCGTTAGTGGCCCAGGCCACTGCTGAGGTGGGACGCATTCTGCAACAAAAGCATGACGGCTTGCTGCCCTCGGAAATTGAAGGCCTGGCTGAAGCACGCACGTTGTATAAGAGCTTCGGCATGGATCCATCGCGCCACCGGCCCAGCAGCGAAGCTTTGCTGCGCCGGGTCATGAAAGGCAAAGACCTGTACCAGATCAGCAACGCCGTTGACTCCTGCAATCTGGCCTGTCTTAAATTTTTGCTGCCGGTGGGAATGTATGATTTGGATCTGGTGGCTGGTGATGTGGTTCTGCGTTCAGGACACGAAGGTGAGTCCTATCCTGGCATCCGCAAGGGCGATGTGAATTTATCCGGCCGTCTGGGGTTGTTTGATCAGGATGGGCCTTTTGGTTCACCCACCAGCGATTCAGCCCGCACTTGCGTTTTCCCCGGAACCAAACGAGTGCTGGCGATCATCATGGCCACCAATGATTATCCCGCCGCGCGCATGACGGCAGCAGTCGATATTTTTATCGATCTCTTCACTGAACATTGCAAGGCAACGGAATCCTTCCGGGCCATCTTGGGAGGATCTTCATGAAAAAATGGTTTATTCCCCTGCTGATTCTGACCTTGTTGCCGAGCCTTGGCCAAGGGGCCGAAGCACCCGCAGGGGGCGACTCGTGCATGGTGGTCAGCGCCCATCCCGCAGCCACCCGGTTGGGTGTGCAGGTGCTGCGCCAGGGCGGCAATGCCACCGACGCGGCCGTGGCCGTCAGCTTTGCCCTGGCCGGATGTGAACCCTACAGTTCCGGCCTGGGTGGAGGAGGCTTTTTTGTTGTTTTTGATGCCGCCGCGGGGAAAGTCAAATCTCTCGATGCCCGGGAAACGGCCCCTGCATCGGCCCACCGGGATATGTACCTGGTGGATGGTAAACCTGATTCTGATTTGAGCTGCAATGGCCCTCTGGCCGTGGGTGTTCCCGGCCTGGTGGCTGGCCTTTGGGAATTGCATCAAAAGAGCGGACACCTGCCCTGGCCGGATCTGGTTCAGGCTGCGGCCAGAACAGTGAAAACCATCCAGGTTTCACCCATGCTGCACTACCGTCTTTCCTACAAATCAAAGAACTTCAACGATCCGGCGCGTGATGTTTTTCTTTCCGGCGGCAATGTGCCTCCGGTGGGGGCAACCATCCAGCAGGATGACCTTTTCAACACCATGCAAGCCATCGCCCGGAACGGGCCTG
>JAOZJV010000774.1 GCA_029935695.1 Candidatus Krumholzibacteriia bacterium
ACCCGAGGCGGCATTGATGAAATCGTCATCAGTGTTGTCATTTGTCGAGTTGTTATAAAGATTGCTGCTGGTAAGAGTTAGGTCGGACAAATCATTAAAAGTCCGACGATTATAGGCAAGCAGGCAATGATCCATCTGCACGTTTGCCTGAGAGGCGTGAATGACATAATCACCTGTATTGCGAACAAAAGTACAGTTGCTGATCACCGCGTCTGAATTGGGGAAAAGGAAAATGGGCGTTTCATTGTTGCGAAAAGTGCAGTAACTCAGTTCGGGCGCGGCACCTTCGGAATTGGCGTTGAAATATATCCCGCCATAACCATTGACAATACCAGCGTCACTTGTGTTGTCTTCGAATGAGCAGTGATCAAATGAGGCATCGCCGATTTGATCCTCAGAATATGAATAAACCGCTCCGCCTTCGCGATTAGTATGGTTTTCGGAGAAAATACAATCAGAGAATACAGAGGCCATACGATAATGAAATACCGCTCCACCGTGGCCATGAGCGGTGTTTTGTGAAAAAACACACCCCTGGATGGTTGCCGTATTCAAGTAAACGTCATTGGAAACCAAGGTCAGGGCCCCGCCATTACTGGCATTTGTCGAGATGGCTCCATTGCCGGTAAAAGTGCAATCGGTGATGGTGGCTGAGCAATAAGATAAACTAACGCCTCCACTGACTCGGCCTGTGTTGCTTGTGAATTGACAAGAATCCAAGGTCAGTGTGCTCTGGTTTTGAGCCCTTATGCCCCCACCAGCATCTGCCGCGTTATTACTGAAATGACAGTGAGAAAAGGTTGCTTCGGTCCCATCAATCAGGACGGCCCCGCCCCAATACTCGACACCAGAGCCACCGCTGATGTCTCCGCCTTCAAAAGTGAGAGCCTCGAATTGAATTGCTGCAGGCAGGGCGGTGCAGGAGATGATCCGTCCCAATTGCTGGGCGTCGATGATCACATCGTCGGGATCGCCGGTGGCGCCGCGCAGAGTCACGCCAGAGGGCATCACGAGATCATGTTCATCGTAAGTTCCGGCGGCTACAACAACCGTATCGGTGCTGGCAGCTAAAGCCAGGCCGCCGGCAATGGTGGTCGCGTCGCCTGGCACGAAGAATACTTCGTTGGCTCCTTGAGCCGGCGAGGCAACAAAACCGAAGACGACACTGAGCAATACGATCCCACAAATGGCACGCACAGTTTTCCCCCATGTAGAAATTCTCATATTAGAACACTGGATCCAGCGCTCTTGTATTTTGAAATGCGTAAATTCCCAGGGCTATGCACAAAAAAACAGACCCTACCTGATAGCGACTTGTTCTTTACGAACCAGTCTCCGCAGGTGAGTCTGTGGCAACGATACCTGTCCAATGAGTACCGACCCAAAGGGGGCCATTACGCATCTCAAACCTCCAATCCTATCTCCCAATTGGGACACTACCACAAAGAAAGGCCATTTTCAAGAGAGTTGAGGCCTTCTGTTGCAAAAAATGCTATTGAAGCCGGTAGCCCTCACTTAGGGCTTTATTTAATCAAAGTCATCGCCTTGGTTTGCGTGAACGGTCCAGCAATTAATCGATAGAAATAGACTCCGGAGGCAACAGTTTCGCCTCGGGATCCGGTGCCCTGCCACACAGCTTCATGACGACCGGCGGCCATGTGCTCATCCACAAGTGTGGTCACGCAGCGTCCGCGAAGGTCGTAAATGGCCAGCTTCACGCGTTGGTCTTTGGGCAGATCGAAAGCGATCTTGGTCATGGGATTGAATGGGTTGGGATAATTGGCGCCCAGTCGGTATTGAGTCGGCAGCGGGACGAATGATATTTCTTCCTGCTGGCTCAATACGTAGTTGAGTGGGTTGTTGGAGATGTCGCGA
>JAOZJV010000212.1:0-5279 GCA_029935695.1 Candidatus Krumholzibacteriia bacterium
GACAACTTGCCTGACAAGGTGGTGTGCGATGTATATAAGTGGGACAAATATAGGCCATCAAGAACAGCCGGTTGACCAGTGCTTTGACGATTCTGGCCACTGAGAGCGCGCGCACCTTTGGCGGCAGCGATTTGAAACAGCTGGTGACAGATTACGAAGGCAGCATCGACGACATCACCAGCACTTTGGTGGTCAGCGGTTATTCCCGTGGTTTGGAAGAAGAGGCAGATCAAATCGCCATCACGATTCTGGAGCGCGTCGGGTACAATCCCCGGGCCTTGCCCCACATGCTCAGCGAAATGAAAAAGCGACTCAAGCCCGATGGACCAGGTTTCGCGCGGACACACCCGGACCCTCAGGACCGGATGAACTCCATCCGCCCGGCACTGGCCGGAAAACCTGATCCAGTCCAACCCCAGGTGCGTCACGATCGTTTCGTGGCCGCTGTTCGGTAGACGAATGAAAGACCTGAACCGCAAACTGATTCAATCGCTTCTTTTGGCTCTCGGCGCCACCGTGGTGGTGGCGCTGCTCTGGAATGTTGGCGTTCTCGATCGCTGGGAAAACACCACCTGGGATTGGCGTGTGCGTTCTCTGGCCACTCGTGGAGCCACGCCTGAGGCCAAAGAAAACGCAGAGATCTGCCTGATTCTTCTGGATCAACCCAGCCTGGACTGGGGACAGGAAAGCAACGGCTGGTCCTGGCCCTGGCCCCGGGAAGTCTACACCACCATCATCGACTTCTGCATGCAGGGCGAAGCCCGGTCCCTGTCCTTTGATGTGCTGTACACCGAGCCATCAGTTTATGGCGTGTGGGATGATGCTGCTTTTGGGGACGCCATTGCCGCCAGTGAATTTTTTGTGGGGGCGGCTTTTGTGCACACCAGCGCCGACGCGACTGAAAAAATCACCTGGCCCATTCCCGAAGTGAAAGACAACTGCCACACCCTGGCCAATGTCAGTGATGTGCCCGATGACGATGGTGTGTTTCGCCGGGCATCCTTGTGGATGGACGTTGAGGGGTTTCCCCGCATGCTGTCGGTGGGTGCGGCCGCCAGTTTGATTGGCGATGCAGATGGGATGACGAAAGCGGTGCTGGATGGTGGCGCCCCTGAGCGTATCCTCAACTACCGCGACCCGGTGGCATTCTGGCCCATTTACAGTGCTGCCGCTGTGGTTCAATCAGATTTGCGTCTGATGGAAGGGGACACGCCGAGTTTGGATCCTTCGGTTCTCAAGGGTAAGCATGTGTTGTTTGGCATGAGCGCTCCTGGTTTGAAAGATCTGCGGCCCACGCCCCTGAACCGGGTCAGCCCCGGAGTCACTGTTCACGCCACAGCTTTGGACAATCTTCTGAATGATCGGTTCATCACCGAGCCTGCCCCTGCAGGAGTGTTGTTTGTAATATTTATTTTGTCCTTCATGGCAGCGGCTCTTCTGCTCATTGGCGGGAATTTATGGAAGACCATGGGCACCATTGTTGCTTTTCTGCTGCTGCCCGCGATCATCGGATATCTGACGGCCATGAATGCAGTCTGGTGGCCGGTTGTGCCTGGTACTTTGGGCCACGCCGGGGCATTGGCTGGAGCCATGATCATTGCCTGGGCCACCGAAGGAAAACAGAAACGTTTCATCCGTTCGGCCTTCCGTCATTACCTGAGCCCCGATGTGATTCAGCGCATCATGGACGATCCGGATCAGTTGAATCTGGGAGGCGAGTTGCGAGAGCTCACCATTTTCTTTTCCGACCTTGAAGGCTTCACCACCATTTCCGAAGGACTGGAACCACAACAACTGACCCAACTGCTGAACGAATATCTGACGGACATGACGGACATTATTCTGGAGTCGGGCGGAACCCTGGACAAATACGAGGGGGATGCCATCATCGCCTTCTGGAACGCGCCGGTGGATCAGCCGGATCACGCGGTGCGGGGCTGCCGGGCGTCGGTTCTCTGCCAGCGAAAACTGACCGAGCGCCGGGCTGAATTTGAAGAACGTTTTGGAGCTACTTTGCGCATGCGCATTGGTTTGAACAGCGGGCCGGTCATCGTTGGGAACATGGGTTCGAATCAGCGGTTTGATTACACGGTGCTGGGCGATGCGGCCAATCTGGCGGCCCGGCTTGAGGGTGCGAATAAGGTATTTGGCAGTTATCTGATGATCTCCGACGCCACCCTGGAAGCGGTGGACGGCACCATGATGACCCGGGAACTGGGAGATCTGCGTGTGGTTGGCCGCAAGCAGCCCGTGCGTGTCCATGAATTGGAAGGGTTTGATGGCGAGGAAGAACCCGCCCATTGGAAAGTCTATGGCGAGGCCCTGACCCATTGCAAAGAAGGCCATCTGGAAGCTTCCCGGCAGGCCATGAAAACCGCCGGCGATCATGCAGCCAGCAAATGGCTGGAACGTTTGGAAACAGAAGAAGAGGGTTTCGACCCTGTGTGGAACCTGAGTCGAAAGTAGAATCATGAAGGTGATTTTTGGGGGCGTGCGAGGATCTGGACCCGTCACTGGGGCCCAGTATGCTGTGTACGGCGGAGAGACAACCAGTGTTCTGGTTCTGGGTGATTCCGGAGAACGCATTGTCATTGATGCGGGCACGGGTTTGAACAATCTGTTGCCACATCTGGGAGATAGCACCGATCCTCTGGTGATGCTGCTGACGCATTACCACCTGGACCATGTGATGGGGTTGCCAGCGTTCAAGCCTCTTTATCAGCGTGAGCGATCCATCAAAATTGTGGGCAAGATTCCGGCCAGCGGCAGGCCTGACACCTGGCAGGCCCTGACCACCCTCATGGACGAGCCCTACTGGCCGGTGTCTCTCAAAGATGCCGGATCCATGCTGGTGACCTGCAATGTGTCGGCACGGGACGGGTCCTGGCTGGGAGATATCAACCGGGAGTTTCTGGGGGTGGGCCAGCTTGAAGTGCGGGTTTGTCCCGTGGCTCATCCGGGAGGCTGTCTGGCCTGGCGCATTGATGAACCCGCCACAGGATCATCTGTCGTGTTCGCCACAGACATGGAGTGGAGCGCTGCCAGTGCAGAACAGCGCAAAGATTTTCAGTCCTTCTGCAGCAAACCAAAACCCGTGTCCACCCTGATCATGGATGGACATTTCAGTGGTGATGAGTTGACGCCCCGTACGGGATGGGGCCACAGCACATTGAAGGAAGTTGCCGCTGTGGGAGTTGAAGTCGGTGCCTCTCAAATTGGGGTCACCCATCATGCCCCGGAAAACGATGATGAGACTCTCGGCGAACGGTCCACCCGCCTGACCGCCCTGGTCAGAGAGTTGGGCAGCGACGCGAAGACTTTTTTTGCCCGCCAGGGCCAGGAGCTGGAGATCACGGGTGCTGAAAATCCCGAAGATGAAACCCATCGCAACGCCACGGCGGTTCTGCTCATGGTGGCCGAACTGCACCGCATGGGATACCAGCGGCTGCGCATTACTCCCGGCATGTCTCCCTCGGGTATGTACTGGCGCTGCGGAGTGACTAATGTGGAGAACATCATGGCTGATCACGGGGCCCTGGTGATGGACGAATCAGCTGATATGGCCACCTACAGTTCCGGCGCCGGCGACCGGTTCTTTGGCTGGGATGATGCTCGCGGCAACAGTCCCCAGGATTTAGCCCGTAAGTTTGTGGAGCGGTTCCCGGTCATCGCCCGACTCGGCCGGGGTGACGATGAAGACTACGCTCTTTGGTATGACGACGTGGTGAAACTGACTCAGACGGGAGATTTGCCCTACGCCTATTCGGACTGGTCAGACGATTCCCAGGAAGGCATACTGCCCACCGTGGGAGGCACCAGCCAATTGGTGATGCCCCCCGGCGGTGAAGGCGCTTGATCAGAAGGCACCGAGGGAAGAAAATTTTGGCAACAACGGAGATCCAGACGTGAATCAATACCTGCCCACAATATTTGAATGTCTCACCATGTTGCTGGTGTGGCTGGTGGCCCGCGGGTTAACCATGCAGTTGAAAAATTCCGGGAAGGGATCCCAGAAAACTCCTGCCGGCCTGGGTGGTTTGGTGAAGTTCATCCTTATGCCTCTGCTGGTTCTGGCACTGACCTCCATTGTGGTGATGTCTCTCAAATATCTGCCGGCCACCGCTGCCTGGTTGGAGCAAAACCCCAAACACATCAGCGCCTGGATGATTTTCTGGTCGGGTATTTCCCTGTTGATGTTTGTGGAAGGTTCGGCCCATGTTTTCTTCGCTCGCCGCAAACGTGAGCTGCCCATTCCCGATCTGTTGATGGGGATTTTGCGCACCTTGTTTGTCTTGGCCGCGGCCTTTGGAGTTCTGCGATTTGAGCTGGGAGTTGATATTGCTCCCTTGCTGGCATCCACTGCCCTGATCACTGCGGTGGTTGGTTTTGCTCTGCAAGGTGTGCTGGGAAATTTGCTGGCGGGATTGTCACTGCACATCACCCGCTCAGTGGTCCCGGGTGACTGGGTGGAAATTGGTGATGTGAATGGAAAAGTCACCGAGACCAATTGGCGCGAGACGAGAATTCGCACCATGAGTGGTCATGTGATCATCCTGCCCAACTCCACCGTCAGTGAGGCCAAGGTTCACAACATGGTCAAGCCCAATCCCGTGCGCCGGCACAAGCTCGACGTGGGCGCCAGTTACAGTGACGCCCCGGATGATGTGATCGCCGCCATGGTGGCTGCCGCCCAGGAAGTGGAAGCGGTTCTGCCCAACCCCAAACCCGATGTCTTCATCACTGAATTTCAGGATTTTGGCATCAACTACCGTTTGCGTTTCTGGACCCGCGACTACCACCGCAAAGAAGCCATCAACGGCGAAGTGAACCGGATGATCTGGTACAAGTTCAAGCGTGCCGGTATTGAAATTCCGTTCCCCATGTCCGACCAGTTGCTCAACGATTACCTGATGCTGGTGAACAACCAGATGAAGCTGGATCCCAAGGAAAAAGAATTGGCTTTCATTACAGACGCTCTGATGACCAGCGATCTGGTGAGCAAGCTGGTGGTTGATCCCGAGGGTCAACCCATGCTGAGCCGGGATGATGTTCTGGCCGTTGCTCCTTTGGTTCGCAAGGTGCGCTACACCGAGGGTGAAACTCTTTTCCATCAGGGTGACGAGGGACACTCCTGCCATATCCTGGTTTCAGGTTCGCTGGCCGGCCGGGTGTTGGGTGAGAAGGGCGAAACCATTGTGGAATTTGATTTGAGCACCGGCAGTTTGGTGGGGGAGATGAGCCTCATGCTCGACATGCCCCGCAGCGCCGAGATCAATGTC
>JAOZJV010000212.1:5289-6625 GCA_029935695.1 Candidatus Krumholzibacteriia bacterium
GAGAGCACTGGCACCAGTGGATCGGTGTTGCTGGAATTGGGCCCTGAGGCTTTCAAGGGGCTGCTCTCCCTGAACGATGAAGTTCCCGCTTCCTTTGCTCGATTGGCCGCCGAGAGGGCTGATTCCAACAAGGGCGCCATGGAAAAATGGGCCGCCAGCCAGGCAAATTCCGGAATTTCGGAAATGAGTGAAAAAGGTTTCTTGAGGCGGTTTATGGGGATTTTGGGCCGTAAATAGAGCCTTCAATGGGTTAAATCCGGATAAAATCTGACTTGTCAGCCTCATTTTGAAAACTTTTTCAATTTGCCTGTAGCAATTTTTTGGAACAAATCGTATACTTGTTTTGTAGGAATTACTTCTGCCTCCACCGGCACTTACTCAATAAGGGATGCAATCCCACATACAGAACACGGGAATCGAGGGGATTTCCTGGTTCTTCTGGAAGGAACTTGATCATGAAGAAGCTCACTTACGTTCTGGTTATTGCCTTGGCCATGACCACTCTGCTCAGCACCGCCGCTTTGGCCGGCAACAAGCCCGGCTGTGGCGGCTGTCCCAGCAAAAGCGCTTGCGCTGATGCACCCAAAGCAACCAACGCGTCCATTCCCAAAGCTCCCGGCAAATGCTGTGTCGAGTCTGCTGCCGCCGGTAAAGCCTGCTGTGGTAAAGACGCCAAGACTGTTGCCGCTTCCGTGGCCAGCTACAATGCCAGCCAGACTGCTTTGAAAGACATGCACGAATGTTGCGCCGAAGCTGTTGTCGCCGGTAAAGGTTGCTGTGGTAAAGATGCCGCCGCCACCAAGGCCGCTTATGACAAACAGGTCGCCACTTGCAGCATGGTTCTTGGCAGCATGGACAAATGCTGTGCCGATGCTTTGGCCAAAGGCGAAGGTTGCTGCGACAAGTCCGCTGAAGAGCTGAAGGCCAGCTGCAGCGCTGCTTGTGATGCTCACAAGGAAGCTTCCAAGGCTACCGGAACATCCCACAAGGGTTAAAAATTCCCCTGCGGCTGGAAAGCCGCTCCGGCTGTTGGACCGGCTGGACCACTGGGGTTCCTGGAGGCGGATCTGCTTTTTCAGATCATCGCATTTGTCGACAGGGTTTAAGCGCGGAGGTTATTGACCTTCGCGCTTATTTTTTACGACCGAAACCGATTGATACTGAACTGGGCTTGTGGGATAGTTCCCTTTAGGAGAATTGGAGGGAAACCAGAAACCAGAAAGACTTCACCATGTCCTTTGGGCGTCTTTTAATATTAGTATCGATCCTGCTTCTTCTTGCCTCGCCACTCCACGCAAAAAATTATCAAACACTTCCCGTCGATACCCAACTGCTC
>JAOZJV010000213.1 GCA_029935695.1 Candidatus Krumholzibacteriia bacterium
AGCCAAAGTTATCCGCAAACTCGCGGTTTTACCCAGAGCTCTAACCGTAGCCAAATAAACTCCACTTGGACAAGTGGATCCATCACCAGAACGTCCATTCCAGCTGAACTCGTGCCTGCCGGCAGACAATTCCCCGGAGTGCAAACTGGTAATGCGGCGGCCAGCCAAATCAAAGATATCAACCTGGGCCAGGCCGTCCTGTTCAAGATTGAATCGCAAGGTGGTGCGGGGATTGAAGGGATTGGGGTAATTCTCCAGGCCAAAAGATACCAGCGCCGGGGTGTTCTCTTCAGCGGCGGAAAGAGCCGGTGAGGTGTCGTAATCCCAGATGCCGCGACCGTAGGTTCCGAACCGCATCAAGTTATCTGCCGGAACGTTTTCCACACTCCAGTAGGTGGTCAGTGGTGCATCAGTGAGGCCGATGTATTGCCATCCGTCGAGGTCGTCTTTGTACCGGTAAGGACCAGCTTCGGTGGCCGCATAGAGCACTTCATTGTCGGCACTTTCCAGGGCCAGATCGTAAACCAGGGTGGAGGGCAGGTTGGAGCTCATGCGGGACCAGTTGATTCCACCATCCACAGTTTTATAAACGGCGGGGCCATTGTATCCGGACCCGCCAACATAGGCCGTCAGCGGATCGGTGAACGAGTGAACGATGGCTGAGCCATAAAAATAATGGGCGCTGGGTCCGGAATAACCGGAGTCGGACCAGTTCTCTCCACCATCAAAGGAATACCAGAAACGCCCGATGTTGGTCACGGCCAAACGGTGATCATGATTGGCCGGAGAGATGGAGACGGCGGTGAGATAACTGCTGCCGCCCACGGCAAAATTCTGGGCTGACGGGGTGTAGCTTACGTTGGAGCCGCCATTCCACCGTCCTTTGTAAAGATGGGTGGCGCAGAGATAGAATTCCCGATCAAAATCCGGGTTGGCCAGAATGAAAGGGATCCAGGAATGAGATTCGCCGGCGGGGAAATCGAGCATGCCCGGAAGGGAGGGATTCAGCTCGCCCGATTGCACCAGGACAAAACCGGGATAAACCGAGAAAAGAACATTGTGCGTGCCGTCACTGCTGGTGATGTGGCCGTAATCGCCGCTGATGAGTTGTTCAAATTCACGGGGCAGCTCGCCATTGGCGCTGTTGCTGCGCTGGTAGCCCTGGTCCTGGGCGCCGGCAATAATCAGGTTGGGATTGTTGACGCTGGTGTGGGTGTCGTAATACTGACTGACGCCGAGGCCGGTGAGGGAAATATTGGTGACCGTGGCCACGCCATCGTCACTGCGGAAAAGGCCACCGTCGGTGGCGATGTAGAAAGATTCGCCGTCATCAGTCAGGACGCAGTCGAGCCCGGGAAGGTCGGCGTGAAGTTTGTTCACCATGTCGTCGTAGTAGGCCCACCAGGGGTTGACGAGGGTGAAGCTGATGCCGCCGTTGACCGATCGCCACAGTTCCACTCCGCCGAATAAAACCAGGTTCCGGTTGGTGATGGAGGCGCACAGCGTATTCCAGAAATCATTGATGTCGTATCTGAAGGTCCAGTCGGCGCCACCGTTTTCAGAGCTGTGCAGTTTCCACTGGGTCCCGGTTTTCAAGGCCGCGTAGAATTGGGGTGCGCCGGCTTCGCTGGCCGTCAGCACCACCTTGGAAACAGAGTATTGCGGGATGGATCCCACAATGGACCAATCGTCACCCTGGTTGTGACTGACCCTCAACTGGTTGCCCAGCATGATGTAGATGTCGCCACCATCGACCCGGTCAATCCAGAAATCACCAGCACCGGTGTTCAGGGATAAAATTTCGGTGTAAGAACGACCTGCATCGGTGGAGCGATAGAGCACCATGCCGCTGGAGGGGCGCAACATCAGGTAAATGCGATCAGGATCTGCAGGATCGTGGGCCACGCGCTTGGCTTCAGCGATGGATGAAGGCAGGCCCGCAGGGAAATACCAGTTTGTCCCACCGTCAGGTGAGTAATTCACCAAACCACCATCGGTGATGGAGGTGATGATTTCGGGATCGCCAGCTACAGCCAAACCGTGAGCTCCACCGTAGAGATTGTCGGACAAGGGTCGCCAGCCATCTCCCGAGAGAGATCCTTTCCACACGCCGCCGCGGGAACTTCCACCGTATAAACTGTCACCATTGGCTGAAAGTGCCACTGCATGCATCCGGCCCGCCAGGTTACGGCTTCCGGTTTCGGTCCAGGGAGACTCCTGGTCACGGCCCTGGGCGGCCAGTGCTTCGCTGCGCAACTGCTGCCGCTGCTTGCCGTTGTTTTGCTCGATAGCCCGCCAGTCCACATCTGGAGCCGTGCGGTGCATCTGCTCCATCCATTGCCGGCGCTGGCTCTTGTTGCGGCTTTCGGCGTCATGATCCAAACGGTGCTCTGTTGGTAAAGGCATGGGGGATAATGAGGGTGAGTTTTTTTGATCCCCTTGAAGAGCAAAAACCGTCAGAGCCATCAGGCTGATAAAAACAACAAAGCGCTTGGGCGTGAACATCTGAAAGCCTTTCAAGAGTCTTGGACTGAGTATTGAATATGCTGGTATTATAACATTTTGCGAAAGTCGGGTGGAATATAAATACGAGGCGGTGTTCCCGGCTCTTGACAGAAACCCGGATTATCGCTTTCATGGGAAGCATGATTTTTATCCACGGAAAGGTTTCCTTGATTCGGCGATTTACAGCCATGGGCCTGCCCTTTTTGCTGGCACTCAGCCTGCTGATGCTGCTGGTCGGGTCTGCCTGGCATGTTCACGACCATCACCATGGTGAAGCCGATTCCTGTCTGTGGTGTTTGGCGGCCATGGTTGTGGTGGTGCTGGCTGCTTTGATTCTTCGCCTTGACCCTGCTGCCTTCAGGCGGGGTTTTATTCCACTCATCCTTACCGATTTTTTTGCCAGCCTCTGCTGGAGCCCCAGAGCGTCCCGCGCTCCTCCGACCCTGTAATCAACACAAGTTTCAGTGTTTGAGACCGTCAGGATTTTTCCTGCGGATTTCGTTGGTTGTTACAGGAACAGGAGGAAGTCCATGACTTTCAGACTCAACATGATTTTCAGCGGCCTGCTGCCGATGCTGGGGGTGTTTCTGCTGCTTGGGGGGTGTGGTCAGCAGGATGATCAGCTCCTTGGCCCGGCAGGAGATCAAGAGGCCATCGATACCAAGGCCTGGCTGTGGGCCTTTGATGCAGATCAGGACAGCTTGCGGGTTTACGACACAGCCACTGGCCAGCTGCACGCCACATTTTTTGCACAGCCCCATCCTTTGCTGCACGAAGTGATGGCCGGACCTTCAGACCAGCCGTCGGTTTGGATGGGATCAGGGGGCATGGGCTTTGGATTCACTGCCGGGTTTGAACCCCACGGTGACCATGCTCACATGGAGCTTCCGACCAGCTTGGGCACGGTTCCTACGGGCGCAGGCAACACTCATCTGACCACCGATCCCCTGGGTGAAATTGTCAGTTGGGCCAACGATGGCGACGAGACGTTCACCCTGTTGGATGTGGAAACCAGAACGCCCCGGACAGTGGGCCACGGTAGTCCCCACTCATCCTCGCTGGTGGCCGAGGGCATCCTGCTGGCAACCCATATGAACGAAAAATGGGCCCGGCTGATTGATGTGGAAAGTGGTGACATTGTGGCCACCGTCACCATCGACACTCTAGCCCATGGGGAAGCTTATTTTGACGCTTCCCAGCAGGCTTTTATTCCCTGTCTGGGCGGCATCAATGTGGTGGGCTTTGCAGAACAGGAAAACCTGGACCAGATCGCTTATCCGGGTGCCGGTCGGGTGAATTTTCTCTTTCACACCCACGAAACAGGATACGCGCTGGCCCCGGCCAAGGTGGAGGGCGGTCATGCTTCCGAGGTTTGGGTTCTGGACATGCAGCATCACAACATGAACGCGCTGTCATTACCTGGAGCGGCTTTGGCATGGAACAGGGGTGGGGGCAACATCAGCCTTTGTGCTCATGGTTCTGTGGCGGTTCTGACTGATTTGGCCGTCGCCAGGGCCTATGTCGTGGATATGGTTGCGGGGGCAACAAAAACCATCAATACCGCAGTGGCGGACATGGCTTGTGCCACGGGCTTTGCTGGCGATCAACTGTGGCTTCTGGATAAGAACTCCGGCGCCATCCATTTCCGGTATCTGTATGAAGATGCCTGGGAAGAGGGCAGGGAATTCACTGTTCATCCGGGCAGCGATTGGATTTTCATCACCAGCCTCGACCCTGCGGTCGAGATCATCCGGGACTATTAGGAGGTCACCATGCGCATCATCATATTGGCCTTCATTCTGCTGCTTTCCTTTTCCGGGGCCCTGGCCCAAACGGGAGGGCTGGGTGCCTGGCAGAATCCCGACATCGGGTTTGTTTACGATCTGAAATTCGACATGCACAACGCCGAGCGGGATGAAAATGGCGATCCTGTCTGGAAAACCCGCGGCTTCAATCTTTCAACGGCGGAACTGAACGTGGGGGCCGAACTCGACCCTTACGCCCGCATCGATTTCAACGCCATGTTTTTCAGTGAAGGCGCCGAAATCCATGAGCTCTTTGTCACGGCCCATTCTCTTCCCTGGAGCCTGAAGGCCAGGGCGGGACAATTTCTGGCCAGCTTCGGCCGGTGGAGTCAGTTCCACAGTCACAGCATGCCGTTTGCCAGCGAGCCGCGGATCATGCACGAATACCTTGGCGGGCACTTGATGCCCACAGGTTTGGAACTGAGCTGGCTGGCCCCCACCGACCATTACATCGAAGCTTACGGTGGAGTTTATAACAGCATCAGCGGCCACACCCATGACACCGATCCAGTCAGCAGTCAGGCGGCTTTCGGACCGGATAATCCACCTCCCGGCTGCCATTTTCATGGTGATGAAATTCATTGTCCGGACGATCCATCCGCAGAGGACAGATATCGATCCCTGTATGATGATCCGGATGGGCCGGTGGCTCCTGGTACCAACAAGGGACTCTCTGATCTGGCTTGGCTGGGCCGGGCGCAAACCTCCTTTGAAATAGGACTGGACTGGAGCATCGACTTGGGAACAAGCCTCATTTACCAGGAGAATTTCAGAGTCAGCCAGCGATTTGATGGAACCGATTACAGCAAAACGACCGGCGGTGTCGATCTCACGGTTTTCTGGAATCCGGTGCAGCAGAATTTGTATCGCGGCCTGGATTTTGGTGTGGAGTACATGCAAAACCGCCAGCAGGACGAAGTCCTGGCTGATGCCAACTGGGTCAAGCGCACCTTCGTTCGTGACGGGGCCTTCACCTGGGCGCGCTACCGCCTGAATCGCACCTGGGATTTCGGAACCTACTATGAAAAATTTGAGCCTGTCGAAGGATCAGGCAGCCGCTCCCGCAAGGGTGGTTTCCTGACCTGGAACGTGAGCCACTACCAGAAAATCCGCCTGGAATATGTGCATGATGACAGGGGAATATACGAAGACTCGGTGGATCAGGTGATCGTGCAGTTCGACGGTGTCATTGGATTTCACACCCATGGGAGGCAGCGATGAAACTCACCCTGAAATTCCTGTTATTGCTGGTTGTATTGATGATGGCCGGGCAACTGAGCGCAGCGGAAATCAAAGTGGTCGCCTCAATTCCTGATCTGGGTGTGATGGCCACACGCATTGGAGGCGACCGGATCGATCTCAAAGTTCTGGCCAGCGGCCGGGAAGATCTGCACGGCGTACCGGCTCGTCCGAGCTTCATCCCGAAGCTGCACAAGGCCGACCTGCTGCTGACACTGGGTTTGGATGCAGAACACAGCTGGCTGCCGGCTTTGGCTGCCGAAGCCCGCAACCCGCGCATCATGGAAGACCGCGAAGGTTGGATCGAGGCGTGTGAAGGTGCCGAATTTCTGGATGTGCCGGGAGTGATCAGCCGGGCCGAAGGTGAGCAACACGCCGAGGGCAATCCGCACATCAATGTGGGACCGCAGAACGGCCGCCTGATGGCTGAAAACATTGCCTACGCCCTGATGGATTTTGATCCTGATGGCGCAGATTTCTATGAGGAAAATTTGGCGATTTACACGGCTGAACTGGACGCTGTTGTGGCAGATCTGAAAGACCGGGGCGGGCTGCTGGCAGGACAGAAAGTGATCAGTTACCACGCGGACATTTCCTACCTTGCACAATTCTACGGGATGGAAGTGATCGGCACCCTGGAGCCCAAGCCGGGCATTGAACCCACGGCCCGTCATTTGGCCGAGTTGGCCAGGGAGGCCAAGGCCCAGGGAGTAAAGCTGATCATCTTCAACCAGGCTCAGCCGGCAAAACTACCGGGCAAATTTGCCAAAAAAGTGGGGGCCAGGTCGGTCATGATGGGCAACATGGTGGGTGCCGTTTCAGATGTGAAAACATGGCAGCAGCTTCAGCAGTACAATCTGGAAAAATTGCTGGAAGGGATGGCGCCATGATTGATTTGATGAAAGTGACAGATGGTGTTTGGGGGTATCGTGATCCCGGTGGATGGTTTCTGCCCGCTCAACCGGTCAGCTTCGCATTGGCCCAGGGAGAAATCGTGATGCTGGCCGGGGATAACGGTTCTGGAAAGACAACCAGCATTGGCAAGTTAGCGACATTTTACAAGAAC
>JAOZJV010000775.1 GCA_029935695.1 Candidatus Krumholzibacteriia bacterium
TCGATGAACATCTCTTCCAGATTGATGGTTCGGCACAGGCTGTGCTGCAAATCAAAATCATTGGTCAGGATGCTCTGGCAGGTTTCGGGGTCCAACTCGAAGACAGCGTGCAGCGCTTCACCGGCAGGACGCACACACAGACAATGCTGATTGGTCAGGAGCCGCTCCGGATCCATGGCTGCGGAAAGTGGAATTTGCGCCAGGCAATATCCTTGACGAATATCATCCAGGTCGCTGTCGATCCATTTTTCCTGGTCATGGATCATCACCAACCGGCTGGCCATGCGCTCCACATCGGTCATGTGGTGGGACGAGAAAAGAATGGTCGTGCCCTCTTCATTCAGCAAACGGATGGAGGTTTCCAGAAAATCGCGACGGGCAGCAGGATCGAGCCCCCCGGCAGGTTCATCCAGGATCAGCAGTTCGGGCCGGTGGCTCACTGCACACAACAGAGCCACCTGGCGGGCCTGCCCCCGGCTGAGATCCTTGATTTTCCTGCCGGGTGGCAATTCGAAACGATCGGCCAGCTCGTTGGCGAATTTATCATCCCACGAAGGAAACAATCCCCGGTACATTTTGATCACGTCGCTGACCTTCAGGAAAGATGGCAGCTCCTGGTCTTCTGACACATAGCCAATGCGCCGTTTGACCTCCACCGGATTTTCCCGCGGATTCATACCAAACACCATGACCTGGCCCTTCTGCGGGGCCAAAAGTCCCATGACCAGCTTGATGAGGGTTGTTTTACCCGCACCGTTGCGTCCCAGCAAACCCATCACATCACCTTTGTGCACCTGCAGGTCGATACCACCGAGCACTTCCAGTGATCCGTAAGACCGGTGGACATTTTGGAATTCCAGAATACACATGGGTTAATCCTCCTCGGCAGGTTGGGTGCTGCCGGTTTCTTCAAGCATGGATTTGAAAGTTCTGATGGCTTCTTCATGAGAAATATCAAGTTGCCGGACCAGATTCACCGCAGGGTTTAATCCCCCCCTGAGCTGAGCGTCACGGCGATCGGCTATTTCATGGCTGTCCATTGGTGCCACCACAAGAGGGCGGCCGGGTCTGCGCTCAAGCACTTCATCATGCACCAAAAGATTGTAGGCTTTGCTGATGGTCATCGGATTGACTCCCAAAGGAACGGATAAATTGCGAATCGATGGCAATTCATCTCCCGGTTTGAGCATGCCACTGGCAATGTGCAGCTTCACCTGATCCATGAGCTGCCTGAAAATGGGCACCCCACTTTGCGGGTCCACAAAAAGTAACATCAGGTCTCCTTGTTTGAACGGGGCAGGCCACTTGTATAACCCCGGACTTCTCATCAGTGCATTGGCTTGAACATGATGACGTGCATTAGTGCATATGTCAAGTAATGCACCTCCTAATACGGAGGTTTCTGCAGGGGGTTTCAAAAAAAGTGAAAATATGGTAGATTAATTATTAACATCTTAACGTCCCGCCGGAAAACACACCAGAATACCGGCACCAGCGCGGGCAAACACAGGAGGAAGCCATGAACTTTCATGACTTGCAAAAGACCCGCGTCAACGACCTGCGTGATATGATTAAAGAGAATTTCCCCGAAATTCTTGGTGTGGTTGGTCTCAAAAAAGAAGAAATGGTCAACATGCTGGCCGATAAACTGGGCATCGAAAAACCCCACAAACATGTTGCGGCCGGTTTGGGCAAGAGAGCCATCAAGGCTGAAATTCGTGAATTGAAGGTTCAACGGGAAGCAGCCAAGGAAGATCGGAATAATGAGGATGTTGTGAAATTCCGGAAACTTATTCATCGGAATAAGCGGAAGCTTCGGCGCATGATGACAAAATAGGTGCGTTACCGGGGGATTAGAGTGTTGA
The DNA here is from genome assembly GCA_029935695.1 of Candidatus Krumholzibacteriia bacterium. Classification (GTDB taxonomy): domain Bacteria; phylum Krumholzibacteriota; class Krumholzibacteriia; order LZORAL124-64-63; family LZORAL124-64-63; genus LZORAL124-64-63. The sequence goes on from JAOZJV010000775.1 coordinate 1,866, forward strand.
GGTTGGA
>JAOZJV010000776.1 GCA_029935695.1 Candidatus Krumholzibacteriia bacterium
GCGCCGACGGCGGCACCAACGACAAGGAAAACCTCGTCACCCTCTGCACCCAATGCCATATCCTGTGGCACGAAAAAGGCGGCGAGCTCAGCACCATATTGACCGACCCCATATCATCAGGCGACATCGAGGCTTAGCACGTGGCACAGAAGAGACATCAGGGACGCCACAAAGGCCTTGCGTGCGAAGGCCTTGCGTGCGAATTGACCTAACAAAGGCTATTCTTTATAGTGATTACTTGCGAAATCAGGAAACTCGCGTTCTCTGGATGCGACTTCTATTAAGGTCTGATATCAAAAAGGGGCTGGTTCTTGAACTGTACAGTCAGCAGTTGTTTTTCGGCAACGGTACTGACTCTTTTGCTTCAGATCAGCTTCCCGGCCTTGGCCTCAGCCACCACAGAGGCCGCCCCGGAAACCACACTATTCGATTTCGGGGCCGAGGCGAATCGCTTCATCGACTGGGACCAGGAAGATTGGAAATTCATCAACGCCGGGGCTCCGCTGGGTTACGGCACATCCAAACACAACTCATTTGGTGACTATCGCGATTTGATGCGCTACCAGGGCTTGAAGGAGCGCCTCGACCTGGCGGCTTATCTGGCTCTACCGGTGACCGACCGCCAGGAGCGGTACCTTATGGCGGCGCGTTTTCTGGCCGAAGCCATGGATTTCTACCGTGAAATGCTCCGGTCCTGGGAAATCTGGCGCCTGAGCCTGCGGTCGCAGGTCGCGTCGTCCGTCTGGACCTATGCCAATGGGATTATTTCCCAGACAATCGGGTATCTGGAAACAGCAGTGGGCCTGGATCCGTCCAACCCGTTTGCTTGGCAACATTTGGCGTTTTTTACAGGGCTGGTTGGCAACTCGGAACGTCAGGGAGAGGCTCTGGATGCGGGCCTGATGGCGGCATCTGATTTTGAACAACGCCACCCCACAATACCGCCCGCCAGCCAAACGCAGTTGCACCTGGCGCGCTTGCGGATGCTTCTGGATCGAGCCTGGACTTTCCGCGAGATGGGCCGATATGAGGCAGCGGTCCAGGATGTGGATCTGGTGATTGACCTGATTGCGGAGGATAGTCTGAAGACACTGGATACGGCTCGTGAAGCCCTGCTGCTGCAAGCACTGCTCTTGGTCGACCAGGACAAACTGACCGCTGCCAAGGCGGCAGCGAACCGGATGGAACCGTGGCGCCTCCCCTTCAGATCCAATATCAATGGATCGCCGATGATGATGAAGAATAATTATCAGCATTTCGATTCCGATTTCTGCCGGCGCTGGGTGTGGTCCATGGTGTTACAAAAGCTCGGGTTTCAGAAACGGGCCCTGGATTGGTGTGGAAAGCGGGCGCGGGCTGCCGAGTATCCGGCCCACCTTGGCTACCGGCTATGGCAGGACATGGGGCGGATCGCCGACTATTTCGGTGATTGGGATTCTGCGGTCAAGTGCTACAGGGTGGCGTTAAGGAACCGGCCCTTCATCAGTTTCTTCCCCATGCGGGCGAAGCGTGGGTTCAGTTCACTCTTTGGTATCGAAGATACGGGGAGTCAGTTCTACCTGGGTTATTGGGAGTTCTTTGTGGCGGGTAGTCGCTTTTCGTATGCGGCCCATTGGACAGTGGCGACCGAGAAGGAGAACGACCCCGCGGCGAAAACCAGACTCGGAAACAAGGCGCGGGCGGCTCTGTCCGACTGCCGGAGCCAGGGCATTCACCCGGCAGAGTCTCTGGCCCTGCAAGGTGTTGTTCACTACCAGTTGCAGAATTTCGAACTGGCGACGGCCAAACTTAAGCAGGCTGACCAGGAGTTGCTGGCGGCCGGCCATGAGAATTCCGAGGTCGTCAAGTTATTAGCCATCCTGCAGTTCGAAA
>JAOZJV010000004.1:0-4757 GCA_029935695.1 Candidatus Krumholzibacteriia bacterium
GGCAAAACCAGCCCCATCTTTCACCAGGAGGAAGGAATCTTCCAAAACCTGCCCAATCCAGTGGAAGCCATGCGTTATCATTCATTGATAGGGTCGGAGGAATTGTTCCCTCAGCAGCTGCAGATCACCGCCCGCACCACCGATGGGCTGATCATGGGTCTCCAACATCGCGATCACCCCATGCCTGGGGTCCAATTTCACCCGGAATCCATCGGAACACCCCTTGGATGGCAATTGGTGGAAAATTTTCTTGCTTTGTGACACAATTTTGTTGTGGTTGAGGCGTGTTTTTTGATATAATAGACAAAGTATTACGATTAATTCGACTGGGAGATTTTCATGAATAAATTTGCGCTGATCCTGATTGCCCTGACCTTGATGGCAGGTTCTGCTTTTGCCCAAACCACTGATTTGTTCATCAGCGAATACGTTGAAGGCAGCAGCAACAACAAAGCCCTGGAAATTTTCAACGGCAGCGGCGATCTCATCAATTTGAGTGAATACTCCCTTCTCATCTACGCCAACGGCGGAAGCACCCCCGCGCAAACCATCGTCCTGGATGAAACCATCATGGACACCGGCGATACCTTCGTCCTGGTCAACAGCAATGCCGGCGCTGAATTATTAGCCCTCGCCAACCAGACCAGTGGCAATCTCACCTTCAATGGGGATGACGCCGTGGTTCTGGTCAAGAGTGATGATGTAATCGACTGCATTGGCACCGTGGGTTTTGATCCCGGCTCCGCCTGGTCCTGCGACGACGGCAGCACCGTGAACAACACCTTGCGCCGGCGGCCCGAGATCTGCAACGGCGACAACGACACCACCGACGATTTCGATGTCTGTATGGAATGGAATTTCTTTGTGGTGGATACTTTTGACGGACTGGGTCAGCACAGCACTGATTGTGCTTCGGTGGCCAACGGCATCAACAAACTGGGCTCGGTGAAGGCCGTTTACCGTTAATTAACGGGATACTCCCGACCACAACGCGGGCACCGCACCTTGGGCAACTGGAATCCCGGCGGAATTTTCAACACTGCGCCACACTCGCATTCGTTGCGACCGTAGCCATCCTTCTGATAAAAAAAGTCATCCACCCGGCGCGCCCGTCCGCGCTTGTCGTTGCGCACCCCGGCAGCCGCGCCCGCCTCATCATCACTGACACCCGCACGGCTTCCAGCCCGAGCTCCCGCCCCGTCCATGGCCGATGGCGGAATCACTCCCCCTTTGCCTTTGATTTCGCGATAGCTCTTATCATAGTCGGCAAAACCCGCTCCGCCCATGGCGCGTAAAATACGAACCCGCTCGTCAATGGGTGGATGGGTGCTGGTGCCGTTGGCGGCCATCTTGCCGTCGCGGGCCAGGGGATTGATGATGTACATGGGAGCCGTGGCCTTGTTCGCAGACGCCAGCTTGTCCGGGGCCTGGCTGATCTTCTCCAACGCCGAAGCCAATCCTTCAGGATAGCGGGTGAAAGAAGCTGCCGAAGCGTCTGCCAGATATTCCCGCTTGCGGGAAACAGCAAAATAAATGAGTTGGGCCATGATGGGCGCCAGAATCATCAGGACGATGGCCACAATCTGGATGATGCCCTGTCCGCCCCCATCGCCATCGCTGCGCCGGGACCTGCGGGATCCGCCCCCGAACCACATGCCCCGCAAGCCCACTTCCGCCAGAAGAACAATGGCGCCGGCCAGCACTCCGGCAAAGAGCATCAGCTGGATGTCGCGGTTGCGCACGTGAGCAATTTCGTGGGCAATGACCCCTTGCAGTTCATCACGGTTCAGTCTTTTCAGCAGACCGCTGGTCACCGCCACAGCCGCTGTTTCAGGTTTACGCCCGGTGGCAAAAGCATTGGGAGCCGGGTCGTCGATGACATACACATCGGGAGTTTTGGAAAGTCCCGCCGCGAGAGTCATTTCTTCAACCACATTGTACAGCACCGGCAGATCGGCTTTATCAATTTTTTTGGCCTTGGCCATGGTCAGATAAATACGGTCGCCCTGGAACCAGGCCACCATGGTCATGACCAGCCACACCACCGCCGCCAGCACCACGCCGGACACACCATAACCCGGCCCGGCAAAATACTCGGCCAGGAAATAGCCCAGCGCGCCCAGCAGCAGGGCCATGCCAATGACCAGAAGAGTCGACTTGCGGCGGTTGGATGCTATCTGTTCCCACATATCAGCTGAAGTCCACCTTGGGGGCTTCCCGTTCGACTTCATCCTGAATCTCGAAGAATTTTTCTGCGGTGAAATTGAACATGCCGGCAATGATATTGCTGGGGAACATCTGCACTTTGTTGTTCATGCGCATGACCACTTCGTTGTAGAACTGGCGTGAAAAACTGATCTTGTTTTCTGTGCTGGTCAGCTCTTCCTGGAGAGCCAGAAAGTTGGTGCTGGCCTTCAGGTCGGGATAAGCTTCCGAGACGGCAAACAGACGGCCAAGGGCTCCGGTCAGACCGGATTCGGCGGCCATGCGCTGATCCATGTTGCCACCTGCACCACCGATGGCGGCCCGGGCCTGGGTCACCGCTTCCAGGGTTTCCCGTTCGTGGCTCATGTAACCTTTGACCGTTTCCATCAGGTTGGGAATCAGGTCATACCGGCGCTTGAGCTGCACATCCACTTGAGCCCAGGCTTCCTTGACCTGGTTGCGCAGGCCCACCAGCCCGTTGTAAATACCCACAATCCAGCCGATGATCACGGCGAGGATACCCAGGAGAACCAGAAGAAATATCATTGTTAGGCCTTTCGGATGAATCAGTCGGGGAACATCCCGCAGAGGAATTCCCGCACTTCAGGTCGCACATGCCACCCGTCATTTTTCAAATCGTGGGTCAGGTCGGACAGTTCGTTGCAGTCAAACCAGAGCCCACACCCAGCAGGGCATTTGTCAATCAGTACCCGGCGGCCGGGCCCAATATTCACCTTATCCATTTTCTGCGGACAAACCGGACATTGTCTTTTTTCCTCAGTGGTTTCGGCCGCCTCAAAATTCACGGCGTCAGGGGATCCGAGCAACAACTCCAGTTCCCCACTGTCGAACCACACACCTCGGCACTGGCCACACACATCAAGTTCGATGTCGAGATACTCCACCACGAAGGTCTGGATATTGCAAACTGGACACTTCAAGAATTCAGCCTTCCGCTGGTCCGGGTTTTCAGTTCTGCTCAATGTGAACCAGCAGATGAATTCTGGCAACCCCCGTCTTGCCAAGGCCCGGAGTTATTGTTTGCACACGTGACAGATTCTGATTTTTGGGTTAACCTCTGCTCATGGACCATTCTACCACAACCACCGACGATTGCCGTCGCCCCGCCCCCAAAAATGAGTTACTCCTGGAAAAGGAATGGCTCGATTCCGCCTTGCAGAATCCAGAGGAATTCCAGTTTTTCTATGATAAATATTCTGATCGCATTGGTCGGTTTATCAGGGTTCGCACCGGCGATGCTGAGCTGAGCCGTGACCTGACCGCCCTGACTTTCACCAAAGCCCTCAGCCACCTGCACGAATTCCAATGGCAGGGCTTCACCCTGGGATCGTGGTTGTTCCGCATCGCCACCAACGAAATCCGCAAATATTACGCCAGTGAATCCCGGCTGAGCACCGTGGCCGGCGACGGCACTCAGAATATGGCTGCCGATCCCAAAAATGGTCAGCTGGACAAACTCATCCTCACCGAAGGTCACAATTTTATTTTCCAATGCCTGCACAATCTTCCCGAGCAGGATCAGGATATTTTCATCCTGCACTACTGGGAAGGCCAAAAGACACGGGAAGTGGCCGCCACCCTGGACATCAGTGAAAACACCGTCAAAACCCGCCTGACCCGAGGGCGCGAGCGGTTGCGCAGCATGATGGAATGCCCCGACAGTCCCGCGCAGGCCGGTCCCGATCCAGACCTGCGCTTTGCCCAATGGGCCAACCCCGAAACCGAATGAAAACCACCAGCCGATTTTTGACCCAACTGGGTTTGACCCGCCCCGGTGTATTGATCAATGAAACCCAGGCACGACTTAACATCCGCACCATGGCGGCCAAGGTAAAAAGTGCGGGCGCAGTTTTTCGGCCCCATTTCAAAACTCACCAAAGCGCAGATGTGGGCCGGTGGTTTGCTGATGAAGGTGTAGAAGCCATCACCGTTTCATCGGTGACTATGGCAGAGTATTTCGCTGCCAATGGCTGGGATGATATCACCATCGCCTTTCTTTTGAATCCACTGGAATGGCCTCGTATTGAAGTTTTGGCCCGCGAACTGGCCCGCCGGGGCGGACAGCTGGGACTGACGGTGGATTCTCCCGCGGCCGCGGCCAGCATCGCCTCGCGACCGGAAGTGCCTTTGCGTGTGTGGATCAAAGTTGATGCCGGTTATGGTCGCACTGGAGTGCCCTGGCAGGATGAGAAAACCCTGCAGGCCGTTGTTGATCATCTGGATTCGCCAGGCCGCCTTGCTGGTTTGCTGACCCACAGCGGCGACAGCTATCATGCCAGCTCGCCCCTGGAAATTGCGAATATCTGGACGCGCACTCTTCAGCGACTGAAGCAGGTTGCCCGGGAACTGCAAATGGATGACCTGTCAATTTCCGTTGGCGACACCCCATGTTGTCGGTCGGTGGATGATTTATCGGGAGTGCAGGAATTACGACCGGGAAATTTTGTTTTCTTCGATTTGATGCAATGGACCCTGGGTGTTTGTGAAACCCATGAGTTGGCCGCAGCTGCCGTTTGTCCCGTGGTGGGATT
>JAOZJV010000004.1:4767-24321 GCA_029935695.1 Candidatus Krumholzibacteriia bacterium
ATGGGATTATATCCAGAGCGAGGGCAGATTGCCGTGCATGGCGGAGCAGTGCATCTTTCCCGTGAATCCCTCATTGGATCTGATGGAAATGTTATCTTTGGATATCTTGGGACCATCAGTCAGCATGAAGACGGTTCGATAAGTCAACGTGTGTTGACAAGCCATCCCGTCATTTCTCTTTCGCAGGAGCATGGAATCGTTGAATTTCAGGATAAAAATCCCTCAAAACTCGGGAATCTTGAAATCGGTGACCTTATTTTGATCTGGCCTGTGCATTCCTGTCTAACTTGTGATCTTTCAAAAGCATACATCACAATATCTGGTGATGTTTTGAGCAAATTTTAATCAAATTATCCATACATTTATTAACAGACTGCAAAATTTTTTCGTTTTTGAACTTTTTTCTACCAAAAGACCTCAATAATTGGTACAATTGACTCAGTAAGTTCATATTACCAAAGACAGAAAGGGCCATGGTGGCCTTGTTTTGTCACATTAGTCCGGGTCGCCCCCGGTACTTTCCTTGAGGAGAACAACAATGCGCTTGTTAAAGATTGCCTTGCTGACCGCTGTCATGCTCACCCTGCCCCTGGTTGCCAACGCGCAGCTGGTCCTGACCGGTACTTTTGACGGTCCTCTCCCAGGTGGATTACCTAAAGGCGTCGAGCTTTTTGTGATCGGTGACATCGCCGACCTTTCTGCTTACGGTCTTGGCTCTGCCAACAACGGTGGTGGCACCGATGGTCAGGAATTCACTTTCCCCGCAGACGCTGCTGCTGCTGGCTCGTATATCTGGGTTACAACCAGTGATGTTGAATTTGAAGCATTCTTCGGTTTTGCTGCTTCTTACATCGATGATACTGGTGCAATGAACATCAATGGCGATGACGCTATCGAACTGTTCCACAACGACATTGTAGTGGATATCTTTGGTGATATCGATGTGGACGGAACCGGCGAACCTTGGGAACACCTGGACAGCTGGGCTTACCGTGTAAACAACACCGGTCCTGACGGTGACATCTTCGTTTTGGAAAACTGGACCTTCGGTGGACCTAACTTGTTCGACGGTACCCTCACCAACGACGAAGCTGATCCTTCCATGCCCATCGGCACCTTCTCCATGGAGACCGTTGGCACCAGCAGCCAGAGCATGGATTCCATCAAAGCTCTGTACAACAACTAGAATATTCTGGTTGTAACCGGTTTTATGGTATAAAGCGGGCTCCGATATTTCGGAGCCCGCTTTTTCAACAAAAACCCCTGCCCAAAAAATCCCCGGCAAGAGCCACTTTTTGCAGGTGCGGCATCTTTATGGAGACCCTCGGAATCAAGGGTTTTGTTTCCTGATGTTTCAGTGACTATACTAAATCAAATCCTCAGGGTCAAAATTTTCCTCCCCCAACAAAAGGCCAGCCAGCATGCACAACGATGATCAGATTTGGTTGCAACAACCCGTGCCCGGCTCCCAACCTGCGGATCTTCCTTTCCTGGCCCTTGCCGATACCTTTGTTTCCGGTGACCCGTCCAACCATCGGCTGAGCATTCGTTACTACCAAAAGGATGATGACGGGTCCATGGTTGCAAAAGTTATTTTCGGCCCGGGAACCCAGGGCCCACCCGACCATGCCCACGGCGGCAGCATGGCCGCCCTGCTGGACGAAGCCATGGGTGGCGCCGCCTGGATGGCCGGTCACCCTGTGGTGGCCGCTCAACTGAACATCACCTTCCGCACCATGCTGCCTTTGGGAACCCGCTGCCTCGTGCATGCCCGGGTGCTTGAATCCAACGGCCGCAAAATCAAAACCACAGCAGAGCTGTGCAGCATGGACGAAGAGCAAATGTATTGCACCGGAGAAGCCCTTTTTGTGACCCTGGATCAGGAAAAAATTGAACAGCTTTCAGCCAAGGCCCACGTTATTGTCGAGCGCATGCGCGGCAAGGACAAACGTTAATCTTCGCGAACGTGGGCGGTGGCCCGCACGCTCCAGTAATAAATGGACTGGGCAAACTCTTCGGCAGTGTAAGGCGCGAAGGTTCCGCCTGGCTTTTCCAACATATTACGGGCCATGGTCAGCGGGTCCATGGGTTCGCTTTCTGCGGCGCCGGCAAGCAGACACACCACTTCCCAATCAAAATCACCGCTGCGGGTGCCATCATTTTCGGTGAGAATTTCAGCCGCATACATCACCACCGAGGCATGGACCGGCTTTTCCCGTTCACCATCGGCAGTGATGCGGATGAATGCGTCTTCACCTTTCTGGCGGCGGTCCAAGTGGGCATATAGAACGGTATCCTCGTCCACCAGAACGGTGCTGCTGACAAAGTTATCAGCGGGCACCGGCACCAGCACCACCTGGTCCAGATCGCTGCGCCCGGCACCCGGCGTGCGCTCAGGCCAGCCATTTCTCACCAAATCCAGCAACTCTTCAGGCGCGCCTTCGTACCAGGTGTGTTTGCCACCGGGCAGATGCCGGCTGGCAGCAAAATCGCTCCAACCCAGTTTCAGATCGCTAAGGTCATCATTTTTCAAGACGAATCCTTCTTCATGTTATATTTTCCCTCAGGGGAGACACAGAACCAAATCAGGCCTCTAAGGAGACATCATGACCTATCCTGTTAACGACAAGCAACTGATTCGTGACTGCGAAATCGGTGAAGGCACCAAAATCTGGAATTTCGTGAACATGTACGGTTGCACCATCGGTCGTGACAGCATGGTGGGCGGGTTTGTGGAAATACAGGAAGGCGTCACCATTGGTGATCGCACCCGCATCCAGAGCCACACCTTCATCTGCGACATGGTCAACATCGGCAACGACGTATTTGTGGGCCACGGTGTCATGTTCATCAATGATACCATGCCTCCCCAGCCGGAAAAAGAAAAGTGGTTGCCGACCACTATTTGTGATGGTGCCAGCCTCGGTTCAAACAGCACCATCATGCCCGTGCGCGTGGGCAAGGATGCCGTGGTCGGAGCCGGAGCCACCGTGACCAGGGATGTACCCGACGGCGCCATCGTCGCCGGTTGCCCCGCGAAAATTCTGCGCTACAAAGAGGGCTATGGCCCGGGAAACACTGAATGAACCTGTCGTTGATTTTAAAAACCGTGGCTGCCAGCCTGGCAGCTGCGGTTTTTTTCAATACTTCTTTTGCTGCCACCGCTCCGGTGGATTCTGCTTATGTGCAGATGGAAGAGCTTGTCGTCAGCGGGGAAGCTGCCGCAGCCCCCGTGCCGGGCAGCACCAAAATCAGCGCCCCCGCCGTAACTTTGCAGGATCCCGGCTCTCTGGCCGACCTCGGTGGCATCCTGCCTTCGGTGCGCGTGGCCACCAACAGCCGCGGCGACAGTCACCTGATGATTCGCGGCGCTCCCGAACGCCACAGCCAGGCTTTTCTCGATGGCATTCCCTTGAATTTGCCCTGGGATGAACGGGTGGATCTGGAAACAATTCCCATCACCGGAGTGGGCCGACTGGAAGGCCGGCGCGGGCTTCCGTCATTGCTTGACGGCCCCGGCGTGCTGGCCGGCAGCGTGCGCATTTTACCTCCCCAACTGGATGGACTCAGCCAGCGCACTCAGGTTTCTCTGGCTGCCGGCGAGCATGGTCTGGGCCGTGCCAGCCTCACTCATCAGCATGAAACCGGTGCGTGGGAAGTGCTTGGGGCGGGCAGTCTGCAGAAACGCGACGCCTGGCCTTTGCCCGAAGGGGGCGACCTGCGGCAAAACAGCGATCTGGAGCAATACTCCTTGCTGCTGCGCGGCAGCCGGACAGTGGCAAACACGGGTCGGTTGAATCTGCTGGCCACGGGTTGGTCCGGAGAAAAAGGTGTGCCTGCGGAAATGCATCTGGGAGATGATGCCCGATTTTGGCGCTACCCCGTACGCAAGAGGGCATTGTTTGGCGCGTCGGTGGCCCTGCCCATGGGTCGCTGGGATGTAACATCCCTGTTGGCCGGCGATTTTTATGCCCAGGAAATCGACCCGCGCGGCCCGGACAACTGGGACGCGCCCCTGGCCGAAGGCGATGATTATGAAAAAGATTTCGACCGCACCGGCCATGCTCAATTTGGCCTGACCCGCTGGATTGGTGACGACAGCCGCCTGTCTTTCCAGGGCAATGCCCGCTACACCCAGCACCGGGAAATCCTGACCTTCGGTGGCCCCACCAACAGTTACGCCCAGTGGATGACCGGCCTGGTCGCCGAAGCAGAACATCACTTCAATCAAAAGTGGGGTGTGCGGGCAGGTGCCGGATGGGATCATGCCGCCACCCCTGAATCCGGCCACAAGACCAAGGCCAATAGTTTCAATGCTCCTGCCTTGAATCTGCGCCTGAGTCATCAGCTGAACAAGAACAGTGAATTGTACGTTTCAGGCAGCCGGCGCAGTCGTTTCCCTTCCCTTCGGGAATTGTACAGCGGAGCCCTGGGCCGCTTTGTGCCCAACCCCCACTTGCGTCCCGAGCAGCAGGATCTTCTGGAAGCTGGCATCACCGCCCAGGACAATCGCTGGCATTTCACCGGCGCCGCCTTCCTCCAGTATTTGAAAGACGGTATTGAGAAGGAAGCCCTGCCCGGGCCGGAAAGACAATTCATGCGCGTGAACCGTACAAAAATCAGGGTGCCGGGATTGGAACTTGCCGGTGGGTGGCGCCTGCACCATGACTGGGAGATCACCGCCCAGCACACCATCATGGCAGCAAAAGTTGAAGTGGATGGCTCTTTCGATCAGCCCGCCGAAGACCGACCGGATTATCTGTCCCACCTGGGCATACACTATCAGGGATTCACCGGTCCCGGGGCTTTCCTTGAAGCGGCCCTCACCGGCCCCCGCTGGAGTGCGGATGTCACTGATGCGGACGATGGTCTGACACGTTTGCCGGCAGGAGTGTGCTGGAACATGCGTCTGAGTTGGCGTTGGGAACTGGGTGGGGACGATTCCCATGGCAAGGAGCTGGAAGCGCATCTGCGTCTGGACAATATCTTTGATCAGTGGACTGATTATCAGGTGGGACTGCCGGAGCCGGGGCGGATTTTTTCCGGAGGATTGATGCTCAGGATGTGATGCCCCCCGGGCGGTACCCGAGGGGCAACTCCGAACACTTAAACCAACCCGAACTTCTCACCCTTCACTCCGCAAATGGGGCAATTATCCGGTGCGGATCCAAACTCGATGTGACCGCAAACAGGGCACAGGTAAAATTTCACTTCGGTCAAATCTTCACCCTTTTCCGCTGCTTCAAGAGCCAGAGCGTACAGCTTGGCGTGCACTTCCTCGGCTTCCACCGCGTAGGCGAACATGCGCTTGGCTTTGTGGCCTTCGGCCTCGGCCTGCTCCAGCATGGGCGGGTACATTTTTTCAAATTCAAAGGTCTCGCCACCGATGGCGGCCTTCAGATTATCCACTGTGGAGTTCACACCATCGAGGGATTTGAAATGACCGGCGGCATGGATGCGCTCGGCCTCGGCCGTGGTGCGAAAAAGACGGGCGATGTTCGGCTTACCATCTTTTTCGGCAGCTTCGGCAAAAGATGTGTACTTCTGAAATGCCTGGCTTTCACCGGCAAAAGCTTCCTTCAGATTATCGTTCGTGCTGGGCATCGGATTTCCTTTCGTTGGCTGGTCACCTGACCAGGCGGCACCCCATGGCAATACTCAGGAACTTGGATTCTTCATCATCTGCCCGGCTAGTCAAGACACATGGAGCCGACGTCCCCACCACAGCCGCCGCCAAACGAGCATTTGATAATATTGTAGAGGCCTTGTAAAAAACATTTCCGGTTTCAATATTGGGGAAAACCAGAATGTCCGCTTTCCCACCCACTGGTGAATCCAGCCCCTTAATCTTACAGGCTTCAGGAGAAAGCGCCACATCCAGGGCCAAAGGGCCATCGACAATGCAACCGGTGATATCACCTTGCTCGTGGAGGTTTTTCAACACTGCAGCATCCACTGTGGCAACCATGTGCTTATTCACTTTTTCCGTGGCGGCAATTATTGCAGCGTGAGGATTTTCCACTCCAAAACTGTGAGCCGCCTGGACGCAATATTTCAGGATCTGGACCTTGGCGTTCACATCGGGTGCGGGGATGATCGCTACATCCGCTACAAACAGCAGCTTGTCATGGCTCTTGATGTAGGCCGGCAGCTCCAGCACCGTCACATGAGAAAGAATATTTCCCGAGGGCAGAAGTCCCGTCTCTTTGTTGAGAATTTGCTTCATGTAATCGCTGGTGGCAATCAGGCCCTTCATCAGGACATCGGCCTCGCCCGAACGCACCATGGACACGGCCCTGGTGCCGGCGGTGACCGTATCCATCTCATTCACAACATTGAAGACATTGGCGTCGAGACCAAATTCATCGCACAGTGTTTTGATGCGCTCGCTGTCACCAACCAGGGTCACCTCGGCAATATTTTCGCTGGCAGCACGGGCGGCTGCGGCAATGGTGTTCGGGTCGTGACCGGCGGCGATGGCCACCCGGCGGGAGGGTTTGTCTTTCAGGTCCTGTACCAGTTGATCCAGATTCTTGATGGCGCCCATGTATCTTTATCCTTCATTTTTTTTTGGGTTATAAATGCCGGGTTCTTCCTTGCCGTCCAGGACGCGCAGGGCTCCCTTGACCAGAGCGAACATTTCATTTTCACCAGGATATGCCGTCAGGCCGCAGCCCAGAGCGCGCACTCCCGCTGTCACGTCACGCACCAAACGCTCACTGCGGGCCAGTCCGCCCGTCAGCAACACCTGATCAATGGGGTCACCATCGAAAGCCGGCAGCAAGCCGGTGATGCTTTTGCAGATCTGGTAGATCATGGCTTCATACACATCGCAGGCCAGTTGCTCACCTTCATCAACCCGGCGCTCCACCTCGCGGAAGTCGGCCGTGCCCAGCAAGTCAATCAGGCCGCCGCGCCCCTTGTTCAACTTGAGCAACTCTTCCAAGGTGTATTCGCCACTGAAGCACAGGCGAATCAGCTGCCCCGTGGGTTCGCTGCCGGAACGCTGGGGACTGAACGGACCTTCGCCGTCCAGGCCATTGTTCACATCGATGTACCGGCCCTTGGCATGAGCACCCACGGTGATGCCGCCACCCATGTGACAGACTACCAGGTTCAGGTACTCATAAAAAGTCTCGTGTTCCTCAGCGTAACGCCGCGCCGTGGCAATCTGGTTCAGCGCGTGGCTGATCACTTTGCGCCGGATGGCTTTCATTCCGGTGACACGCACCCGGTTGGGTGCTTCATCAACCACCACCGGATCCACAATAAACGCTGGTTTGTCACTGCCGGCCACCATCTCACGGGCAATCAGGGCGCCCAGATTGGAAGCATGATCGGCGCCGGTGCCACCCAGCAAATCATCACGCATGCGAGTATTCACCCGGTAGGTTCCGTGTTTGATAGGCTCCAGCAATCCCCCGCGGCCACTGATGGCGTCCAGGTCACTGACGGCAATACCGTGGTTGGCCAGAGTGGCCAGGATGATGTCCTTGCGCAATTCATACTGCTTGACGATGCGCTTTCCTTCGTAAGGCGCCAACTCATCCGCACTGTGCTGGATTTCTTCGGTGAACCGTTCCAAATCACCCTCGTAAACGGAAATCTTGGTGGATGTACTGCCGGGGTTGATGGCCAGCACCCGGTGGCGCGGAAAGAAAGTATCCTTGGGAGTGCGGGACCAATGCCCGAATTTGTGCATGCGCAGCACGCTGGCTTTCACCCCGAGCATGGCATCTTCGGCGGTGCAATCCATGGGCAAATCAACACCCTGGAAACGAATGCCGAACATGACGCTGAATTTTTTGGCGTCGGGATACCGGGTGGCGTACAGGTGAAACAGCAGGTTGCCCGTGTCCAGATTGGGGGCGATGATCACGTTGGTGCCACCGATGAAACTGGTTTCCTGGCCCCGGCGGTACAAGGTGGCACTGCGGCGGCTCAAGGCCACGCTGATCTTCACTTCGCCTTCGATGTTGATGCTCTCGTAACGCCGTCCCCGCTTGATGCGGTCGGCCAGAACTTCGGGCACCAGCTTGCTGGCCTGGCGCACCAGTTCCGGGCTCGGACCTTCGTCGGATCCCTTGTTGGAATACGAAACCATGGCTCCGTTGATCACCGGCAAAACGTCTTCGGGAATAAGATCGCGGGCCACGGCGCAGGTTCCCACGGCAATATTGGCCAGCACTTCGCTGTTCATGGAACCGTTGGCCCCCACATCGCCCACCACCATAATGTTGTGAGGAAAAATTCCCTCGGGATGACTGTCCGGCAGCACGATGACGCCAGCCTCGGTCAGGACATCCTGTTTGGCCAGCAGACGGATCATGGGACGGAAATAATCGCGTGGTTCGTGAGTGATTCCCCCGACAACAATGTCTGCATGGCCCTGCCGCACGGCCATGATGCCGAATCGGGCAGGCTGGATAAGCAGTTCCCGGGCTTCATCCATGCTCTGGGTGCGGCTCATGTGCTGGGGCAGTTCGGTGCAGGCCCTGGAAAATTCATCCAACAGATCTGTGCGCTCGGCTGGATCCACAAAAGCGCTCTCAGAAAGGGCAAATTCGATGCGGGTGGGGTCCACATGGGCCAGCTCGCGGCTGATGACATCCTTGACGGCATCTTCACTGGCCAGGAACACCGGTCGCACAAAACGTGGTAAAAAACAGGCGGCTTCTATGATGCGTGCATCGGTGGCCTCGGTGAAAACAACCGCCGGTTTGTTTTTCATGGATTCGAGGATCTGTTTGTCGAGTGCCGCCTCTATGTCGTACATTGGCATTCCTTACCCGATGGAGAGTGAACGATAATTCTTTAACGACTAAGTTGGTCCCAGGAACCAATGGAATCAAGGTAGCACCAAATGACTGGAAACAAAAGACCATCAAAGGACTTGGACCTTGCCTCTGTCATTGATGCAACATTTGACAGTTTAAGAACTTATACATTAAATCCGCCAGCCAGATGGTTGTTTGTACACACCGCCGAGCAACGTCTTTTTCTGGTCCGGGAAAGCACTATTTTGGATCAATGGCCCGTGTCCACTTCCGCTGTTGGGTTGGACAACCGGGAGAACTCTGGAGGAACACCGCCGGGAGTGCACCGGGTGGCCCGGAAAATCGGCGCCGGGGCCCAGACTGGGACCGTGTTCGAAAGCAGAGAACCCACCGGAAAAATCTGGCTTCCAAGTTGGAATGACGACCCCCTGCTGCAGCAGCGTGACTTCATCCTCAGCCGTATCCTGATTCTTGATGGCCTGGAGCCGGGTGTGAACCAGGGCAAAGGCATCGACAGCCGGCAGCGTTATATTTACGTGCATGGCACCAACCGGGAAGATTTGATCGGGCAACCCGTCAGTGGTGGTTGTGTGCGCATGGAAAACCAAAACATCATCAATCTGTTCGACCAGGTTGAAGAAGGAGATCTCCTTGTCATCGTTTGATCCCACCTCCAAACCCACCGATAAAACCTGGCTTCATTTTGCCGGAGTCGCCGGCAGCGGCATGAGCGCCCTGGCCCAATTCCACGCTTTCGGCGGCGGCTTCACCACAGGCAGCGACCGCAGTTTCGATGAAGGCGGGCGGCAGGATATCAGACGCCGCCTTGAAGGTCTCGGTGTGGTTATCGTTCCCCAGGACGGCAGTTTTGTGACGGCCGGCGGCACCGGACGGCAGTGTGATGCCATGATTGTCAGCACCGCCGTGGAAGAATCGGTTCCGGATGTGCGCGCGGCCCGGCAATCCGATATCCCCATTCTGCACCGCAGCGAATTGCTGGCCCACTACGTGAGTTCTCACCGCACCATTGCCATCACCGGAACCAGTGGCAAAAGCACCACCACCGCCATGGTCTACTCTGTCCTGCGCGGTTGTGGACGGAACCCGGCTCTGCTGACGGGAGGTGCCGTCAGCGAGCTCATGGCCGAAGGGCACATTGGCAACGCCTTCTCCCCCTGCTCCATGGACGGAACCCAGGACACCCTGCTGGTGATTGAAGCGGACGAAAGCGACGGCAGTGTGGTGCGCTATCACCCCTGGACCGGTGTGGTCCTGAATCTGGGCCTCGACCACAAACAGCCCGAAGAGATCATGGCCATGTTCCGCACCTTCAAATCCAACACCAGTGGTCCCTTCATCGTGGGCAGCCAGGATGCTCTGGCGGAATTGCAAAACGAAGCTGTTGTGTTCGCAGTGCAGCCTGCCGGCAAATCCATGAACGTGGTGGCGGAAAACGTAGAACTTAAACCCGATGGTTCCACCTTCAGCATCGGCGGTGTGAAATTCAACTTGCCGGTGCCCGGAAGACACAATGTGGAAAATGCCACCGCCACCATTGCCGCCTGCCTTGAAGCCGGCGTGGAGTTGAAAGAAATGGTTAACCCTCTGGCCAGCTTCCGTGGTGTGCAACGCCGATTCCAGTGGGTGGGCAAAGCAGCCGGTGTGGATGTCATCGATGATTTCGCCCACAACCCGGACAAAATCGAAGCGGCCCTGGCCACAGCTCGCCAGCGCACGGAGGGCCGTGTTCTGGCTGTGTTCCAGCCCCACGGATTTGGACCAACCCGCTTTCTCAAGGATGCCCTCATCACCACTTTCAGCACCCATTTGAGGGTTCAGGACATCCTCTGGATGCCAGAAATCTTTTTTGCAGGGGGCACTGTGGCCCGGGATATTTCAGCGGGTGATTTGACGGCAGCGGTGGTGCAAAATGGTCGCGATGCCCGCTTCGCTCCCCAGCGTGAAGACATTGCCGGACTCCTGGCTCACGAGGCCCAACCGGGAGATGTGATCCTGGTGATGGGTGCCCGCGACCCGTCCCTGACTGGTTTCTGCAAAGAAATTATTATAGCGTTGGAAAAAGAAAAAGAGTCGTCCTGATCAGACTGGGACACCGATACTGCGTTTGTCCACGAAGAGATTGCTACCGGCAATTTCCTTGGCCGCGTGCTTGACCTCGGCACAGGCGGCGGCCACTTCCACGTAGCGGGTGAAATTGCGGCGCTGCAGGGCCAAACCCCCCATGGAAATTGCCACCAGGGGGAATTTCTGAACGTTGCCGTTGCGATCATGAGCCACGATTCCATGGCGGGCCCGGTCTTCTGCATTATAAAAAGCAGGGGCTCCTGAATCGAATTTCCGGACAATGTTGTCGCCAATTTTTTCCATATCCTCCAAAGGAACCATCAGCACAAAATCATCGCCACCGATATGCCCCAGGAAACCATCGCCGCCGCATTCTTCCTGCAGGGCTTCCTGCAGAACTTCGGAACAGAACCTCAGGACATCATCACCGGCACTGAATCCGTAGGCATCGTTGTAACTCTTGAAGTTGTCCAGATCGGTGTAGATCAACCCCATGTCCAACTTGCAATCGATGGAATCCTGAATCACTTCCATGATGGTGTTATTACCAGGCAGATGTGTCAGGGGATTGGAATCGATAGCGACTTCCCGCAGACGTTCCACTTCCAGCAAAAGATTGTGCAGGTGGATGTGAGTGCGCACCCGGGCCAGGATTTCACTCAAATGACAGGGAAACACCAGATAGTCCACCGCGCCCACAGCATAACCATGAGCAATGGCGTCGTTCTCACGTTTATGCGTAGTGAAAATTACCGGCACGTTCAGCAGGCGGGGATCAGTTTTGATCTGCTCGCACAAAGCATAACCATCCACCCCTGGCGCGTCAGCAGCAATGAGAAACAGGTCTGGCGTTCCTGCTTCAAGAAGGAAGAGAGCCTCTTCCCCCGACACCGCCGTCACCATTTCGTAACCCTGGGCAGCCAGAGTCGAAGCATGAACCTGACGTTCCTGCTTCGATGGATTGACCACCAGAATTCGCGCATTCTGAATCATGACTCCTGCACACACTCCGTTCCCATCAACTCGTTGATGGCCTCCAGTAATTGTGCCCTGTTCACCGGCTTGGTGAATGTTTTTTTCACTCCAAAACGACGGGCCCAGTTCAAATAATCATCCGGATTGATGCGTCCGCCTCCGCTGATGGCAATAATTTTGACATGTGCGTCGATGCTGCGCAATTCCATGATCGTTTCGATGCCTTCTTTTTCCGGCATGACAATATCTGTGATCACCAAATCGATGGAATCGGGGTGATATCGGGCCACCGCCTGGACGCCATCCTCGGCTTCAACAACTTCGTGACCCTCCCGCTCAAGGGTTAACTTGAGCATATTGCGCACTTGATGATCGTCATCGGCCAGGAGAATTCTGGACATTCTACGCTCCCTTAACAGTGACTGCTGTCTCGTTTATCTCGCACAACAAAACAGCTAATTCTTTTATTTTCAACGGCTTGGAGAGGAAATGCGAAATTCCAGCCGTGCGTAAGTCGCTCTCATCGATGGTGTTGGAGTACCCTGTTGATAATATGATCGGCAGATCAGGCCGTATACTTGACAAATGAGCTGCCAACTCAAATCCGGTGATGTTGGGCATGGTCTGGTCGGTGATCACAACATCAAAGGCATCGGGGCTTTTCCTGAACACTTCAAGGGCCTCGATCCCATCCATAAAACCCACCACCTGGAAGCCTTTTTTCTTCAAACCACGCACTACCACATCAGTGATCATGCGTTCATCATCCACCACCATCACCCGGCATTGTCCCTTCAGCTCGTTCTCTTCCCTGATTTCAATTTCATCGGGCACGACATTCTCTTTTGTAACCGGAAAGAAGAGTGTGAAAATGGTTCCTTCATGGGGAACGCTATCCACAAAAATACGGCCATCATGGTTACTGACGATGCCATGCACCGAGGCCAAACCAAGACCGGTCCCTTCGTTGGGTTTCTTGGTGGTGAAATAGGGTTCAAAAATACGATCCCGCACCGCCGACTCCATACCTGTCCCCGTATCACTGATTTTAAGGCGCAGATAATCTCCGGCGACAACCCCCAGAATATCCTCGGGAGTGTCTTCCTTGACGGTGGTTGGTTCCAGCTCCAGAGAAAGAACGCCACCACCGGCGCCCATGGCATGGGCCGCGTTGGTGCACAGATTCAAAATAACCTGATGGACCTGGGTTTCATCCAGAAGCATGTCCGGGCAATCTTCAGCCAGAGTCATCCTAATGTCGATGGTGGCAGGCAAACTCGCTCGGGTCAGTTCCATCACTTCGGTGATGATGGGCCCCAAAGCACAAACCTTCATCTGGCCTTCGGCCCGCTGGCCAAAAGCGAGCATTTTCGACACCAGAGCACTGCCCCGATCTCCGGCTTTCACAATTTCCGTCAGGGGCAGGTGGGCGGGATGACCGACGGGAATGTCATCCAGCGCCAACTGGCTGTTACCCAGCAAGGCGTATAAAATATTGTTGAAATCGTGGGCAATACCCCCAGCCAACGTGCCGATGGCTTCCAGTTTTTGACTCTGCCGCAAACGTTCTTCGAGCTTCAGTTCGTGGGTGACGTCATGCTTCACTCCCACAAAGTGGGTGATGATTCCATTGGTGTCGCGCACAGGTGAAATGGTAGCAACTTCCCAATACTCCTCACCGGATTTCTTGCAATTGATTATCCGGCCTTTCCAGGTCTCACCCCGGCGAATGGTCGACCACATCTGCCGGTAAAATTCATGATCTTGCCTGGTGCTTTTGAGAATACGTGGGTTGGCGCCCAGAACCTCCTCAGCCGAATATCCCGTCAGATTGGTGAAGGCAGGGTTGGTGTATTGGATGGAACCTGAAGAATTGGTGATGATGATGGAATCGGCGGTCTGCTCGATGGCAGTGACCAGCCGGTCGCGCTCCTTCTCAATCACCAACTGCTCAGTGATATCCCGGCACGACATGAAATAGGCCTCCTGCCCATCCCAGAATCCCTTCTTTACGCTGACATCCACCGGCGCCAGATGACCATTGTTTTTGATCAGGCGACTTTGTCTCAGATTGCTCCCACCAATAAAATCCCCGGTCGGTAAATGATCCCGGTATTGTTTTAAAATACGCAAACCACCAGGAAGGACCTCATCGATAACAGCCGGCTCCTGATCATTTATGGCGGTGGGAATATTGGCGCTGAGGATTTTTCCATCCGGGCTTACAACGAATAGGGAATCATCCAGGGCGGTGAATACTTCTTTCATGTTCAAGTTGGCCCCGGACAAACGCTCTTCCATTTCCAGAACTTCCAGACGCATGCCGAAGTAACGCAAGGCATGACGCATGGCGACCAAAAGCCGCAGATCAAAAGTTTCACAAGTCTGGGACGCGAAACCAATGGCTCCCATCAAACTGGTGCCGGACTTCAGGGGCAGCACCCCCACCTGCTTGAGACCCGCATCACGGAAAATCCGGGCACGATCGCCCCAGGTTTCTTCCCAACCTTCAACCACTTCGTGGCCCACCATCAAGTGGGTTGCAATTGCTGTTGATTCAGGGAGGGTTTCCAGAATACGAAAAACAGAAGGATCCACACCAGCTGAGCCTTCCAGCGTCATGGTTCCTGTGTTTTTTTGGTAAGTCCAAAGCCACACACACTGCAGACAGGGAAATTCCAAGCAGGCCCTGGTCAAGCCTTCGGCAATGGCCATCCTGTTTGGGCCATCGTGCACAGCCTGATTGATGAGTTCTTGAATTCGAAGCAGATCAGCAGGATCGGCCACGCCATGATTGTCATGGACCATTGCCACTCGTTTCCAGATAAAGGGACTGTCACTATTTTCGTTTCCGGGTCCAATCCCACTTTTCCCCAGGACTCATTTAAGGTATCGTCAGGTTTGGCCCTTCATTAAAGTAAAACCCTGGAGGAAGCGGAATTTTGCCTAAAATCCTGCACATTTTATCCCAAAGACCATCGCGCACCGGCAGCGGCATCACTTTGGACGCCGTGGTTCGTCTGGCTGAAAAGGCCGGCTGGAGCCAGGCTGCCGTGGTGGGTGTTCCCGCCGGTGATGAGCATCCTGCGGTGGGAAATTTGAGACCCAGGGATATTCATCCAGTGCGGTTTCTGGATGCAGACTACCCAACCCGGCCCACTGACATGAATTTCCCCGTTCCCGGCATGAGTGATGTGATGCCCTATCCCAGCACCATCTGGTCCACTCTGGGCCCCGAAGATCTGGCCACCTACCGTCAGGTATGGACCCGCCATCTGGAAAAAACCATCCGGGAATTTGAGCCCGATTTGATCCATTCCCATCACATCTGGCTGGTCAGTTCCCTGCTGAAAGATGTCGCCCCCCAATTGCCGGTGGTCACCACCTGCCACGCCACCGGGCTGCGGCAATTGAAATTCTGTCCCCACCTGGCTGCCGAAGTCATTGCCGGATGCCGGCGCCACGACCATTTCCTGGTCCTGCGCCAGGATCATGCTGCTCAACTTGCACAAACCCTGAAGGTGCCAAAACAACAGATCAGCCTGGCAGGTGTTGGTTTCCGGGATGAAATCTTCCATCCCGGCGATCCTGGGCAAAACTTCATCCGGCAGGATTTGTTGTATGTGGGAAAATTCAGTAAGTCCAAAGGCCTGCCCTGGCTGCTGGATGCTTTCGCCGCAATTACCAGACAGCGGCCCAACCTGCGCCTGCATATTGCCGGCGCTGGCTCAGGCCCCGAAGCGGAAACCCTGAGCGCCCGCATGCAGGCCATGGCTCCGAATGTGGTCATGCACGGTATGCTGGATCAGGAGAATCTGGCCCTGCTCATGGGCCGGTGCAAAGTCTGTGTTCTGCCTTCGTTTTATGAAGGGGTTCCTTTGGTTCTGGTGGAAGCCGCTGCTTGCGGATGCCGTTTGGTTTCCACCCGACTGCCGGGAGTTCTGGAACAAATTGCCCCAGTGCTTGCAGATACCCTGGAGCTGGTTCCACTGCCCCGTCTGGAAAATGTGGATCAACCCCTGGCCGAAGATCTGCCTCTTTTTACAGCTAATCTGATGGCAGCAATTAGAAGTAGTCTGGAAGCTTTGGAATCCCCCATTCCGGATCTCAACAGCTTCACCTGGACCTCAGTCTTTGCCCGAGTCGAGGCTGTGTGGCAAAACCACATGGTATAGAAAAATACAGATATGGTGTGGGCCAACCAACTGACCGTGGATTTGGTGAGTCTCAGCTCAGACAGTCTGCTTCACGGTTCCCGTCTGGAGGATTTCATCCTGGACCCGTATTTAAATTCGGATTTGAATCAGGATCCTTTTGAAGTTGAGGACGAAAGTTTTTTCATGACCTGCTGAACACCGCCGGCGGCATGCAGCTCTTTGCCGAAAAATACCTCGGCGGCCGCATCGGGTTCGAATCCAATGCGGCCGCCGGTACTACTTTTAAAGTGTATGTGCCTACTGACGGCCCTTGAAAACCAACCAGCCACCAAGACCGATCAGCCCCACCGGCCACCAGGATTCAATCCATTCCAGCGAGACGTCGAAATTCAGGTCCAGCAGAATCAGAATACCGGCAATGACCAGGATGATACCCACGGGCAAATTACCCTTCAACGATGGCATGTCGAAGTCCGGTGGTGTCTCGCTTTTGTCCAGGCCATCAAGAGCACGGTTGTAATTGTGAGCCCGGCGGTTGGCATCAATCAGATTGAAGATCCAGAAGAAAGCCAGCATGGGTCCAAAGAAGGGCGCCAGCACGTTATGACTCAGGGTAAGAATGGTCAACGCCATGATCATCACGTAGGTGAAGCCCAACTGATAGTACCCCACATAGGCTTGTCCCATCCCTGGAAATAATGAGAGCCAGGTGGCCAGCGCTGCCGATTTATAAGGCAGGTTGGGGTTGCGCACGGTGCGACCGGCGGCAGTGATCCTGCCGACATTGTCCTGCTGATGGGGCTGATGGGGCTGTTGCTGCTGTTCGCTTTCGTAATTGTTCTGTTCGTTGTTCATGATCTTACCTTTCTATTGATTCGGATTGTTCCGATTTGCAATCTCTTGATCCCGCCACCACTGATTCCAGGCCAGGCGAGTGTCTCCTCCGGCTTCCATGAGTTGGAAACCGGCCTGACTTAACTGACCCGTCTGGCCCAAACGCCAGGCAAGGTCCAAATGATTGATGGCATCCCGGGTGGCCTCGTCAGACCGATTCAGGCGTGCGTCCCAATCTTCAATCCATTGATCCCATTTCCCTTGAGCAAGGTTTTGCCCCTGGAGGGAAACACCATCCAATTTATCTTGCCCATGGTTCAGAATGGGCCCCACCAGAGGCATGGCCATGGGGCCGGCCTGGATCATTTCCTGGGCGTTGCGGGCTTCCTGCTTCAGCGGAGCGCCGGGCACAGAAGTCAGCAGCACCAGAATCACTGTGGCCACATAGGCAAATTCCAGGGCAAAGCGAGGCCGGAAAATTTGCTTCTGCCACCAGTGTCCCAGCCGTTCCACCACACTCAGTGGTCCAACGGTTTCGCCACGGCGGGCTGCCCGAGCCAAAGGATGCACAGCACCTGATGTGCGCGACACCACGGCCTGGGTGAAGGCCGGTCCCGGATCCAGCTGAGCCAGGTCCGTCAGCATGGGCTGCATCCAACCCAGGACCACAGCCACCGAACGGCATCCGTCGCAGTGTTCCAGGTGAGCCTGAACCAGCTGCCGGTCCATATCTTTCAGGTTTCCATCCCTCAGGCCGGGCAGTTGCTCACAGGCCCGGTCACAGGGTGAACCGCTGGTGCGTGACAGAACGTTGCGCACGAAATCATTTTCCCGGCTGCGATCTTCGGGAGTGTTGCGCATCATGATGCCGCCCCCGCGTTTAAGACCCCATCAGGACCGGACCCCCAGCTGGAGATCACCCGGGCCAGTTCAATACGCGCCCGGCTCGATCGTGATTTCACCGTGCCCACAGGCAACTTCAGAATGCTGGCGATTTCATCAAGAGGCAGTTCCTGAATATCTTTCAGCAGGATAATCTCACGGTTGATTTCGCTGAGTTCCTGCATGGCCTGGAAAACAAGCTTTTTGCGTCGGCTGCGCACCCAATCCTGCTCGGGATTTGAACTTCCACCGGCCAGATTGTGCATTTCATCGGCGGGAATATCCTGCCTCGGGGGCCGGGCTTTCATGCGGCGCAAATGATCGATGCAGGCGTTGCGGGCGATTCGGGTCAGCCAGGATTGGAATTTTTCCGGATCTTCGCAGGTGTCGAGACGCTCATAAACACGGACAAAAATCTCCTGGGCGAGGTCAAAAGCCTCATCCTGGTCGCCGAGGTAGCCGTAAGCTATGGCGCAGATTCGTCCCTGATGCTGTCTCACAAGCACCTCCCAGGCCAGTTCATCGCCCTGGCTGCAACGTTTTAGAAGTTCTGCAGGATCCATCAAAATCGAGCCAACTTCGGGTTAAGGATCAGTTCATGTCTTGTTCGTTGCTATCTAGACGCATCTTAGCGCGGCAAAGTTCGGTGGGAATATGATTTTTTTAAAAACCTGGGACGAGCGGGAAACTTGTTTGACTTTTCAGACAGTGGATGCATGATGGATAATAACGGTCTTGTTCTGTCATATGGCCAAAATCATTTCTCACCCACAGGAACAGTCATGAGCCCCAAACCCACCTATGAAGAGCTGGAACAGCGCCTGCTGGCGCTGGAGCAAACACACTCCGATCATCAAAAGATCACCAGGGAATTGCAGGAAAGTGAAGAACGATTCAAGGCACTGCATGACGCGTCTTTCGGTGGGATTATCATTCATGACCAGGGGTTGATTCTGGACTGCAACCAGAGCTTGTCCGAAATGACGGGCTTCAGCAACGAAGAGCTTGTGGGCATGAATGGCCTCGATCTCATTGCTCCTGACAGCCTCCAACAGGTTCTGGAAAACATCAAGAGTGGCTATGAACAGCGCTATGAGGTTGAAGGGGTGCGCAAGGATGGCTCCATTTATCCCCTGGCAATCAAAGGGAAAAACATTCCATTCAAGGGGCGCGAGGTCCGGGTGATTGAGTTCCAGGACATCACCGAACGCAAACACGCGGAGAAAGAGAAAGCAGAACTTGAACTGAAGCTTCAGCAGGCTCAGAAAATGGAAGCCATCGGCACCCTGGCTGGTGGTATTGCCCACGATTTCAATAATATCCTGGGTGTTATTATTGGTTATGCCGATTTGGCCCGGGACGACGCTCCTGCCGGATCCTACTTTGAAAAAGACGTTGACCAAATTTTGATTGCCGCCGACAGAGCCAAAGAACTGGTGAAACAGATTCTTGATTTTGGTCGTCAAACCCAGGCCGTTCGCATCCCCATGAAAATTCAGCCCCTGATTGAAGAAGGATTGAAGATGCTCAGATCTTCCATTCCCACCACTATCAGTATCACCAGGAATATCGACAAAAACTGTGGAACCATTCTGGCTGACCCCACCCAGGTCCATCAAATCTTGATGAATCTGGGCGCCAATGCTTTTCATGCCATGGAAGCAACGGGGGGAGTGCTCTCAGTGACGTTGAAAACGTCCCACATTGAGTCCGATGACCCCAAAATATCATCCCATCTGGTTCCTGGTGAATATCTCGAATTCATTGTTTCGGACACGGGCACAGGTATGGAGCCAATAGTCCTGGAGAAAATTTTTGACCCTTATTTTACGACCAAGGAAACT
>JAOZJV010000214.1 GCA_029935695.1 Candidatus Krumholzibacteriia bacterium
TCTTGGATCCTGACACCAATCCTGCCGGAGCGGCTGATTTGATTCTGGTTAGTTCCGGTGCTGATCTTGCTCTGACTTTTGGCCAATTGAATAACACCTGGATTCTGGCTGGCGATGGAGACGATTTGTTGAATCTGGTTTCTGCCGGCCCCGTCAACCGGGACAAGCACCAGCTGTGTGAAGATGAGTTGCGCGTCATTGGCGTGGCGGCCAGCAGGTATTTCGAAGACCATGCCGCATTCCCCACCGGTGCTGGCGATTTGACTGATAATTATCTGGATGCGGGCATTGGTGGCGGAAATTTCATCGATCCCTGGAATACGTCTTATGTGCTGGCACAAACCGGGGGTGGGGGATCACCGTTGGTTTTCATGACCCGAAGTTTTGGTCCCAACCGCAGCAATGATGAAGGTGGCAGCGATGATCTGACTCTCAACGTCAGCAGTGTGCCGCCGGGTCGTAAAGCCACTTTGTACAAGCTGGAAATTGCCCAGACCTTGCTCAACAGCAATGGCTCTTTGGTTCTGAGCGGAGTTTGGGGAACGGACCTTTTAGCTTTGGGATTGGACACTTCTTTTGGTGCCGATGGCTGGGGACAAGCTCTGCAAATCAATGCCAATTCACGCACGGTTTTTTCGGTGGGTCCGGATGGAAACGCCTCAGTGGTTTCGGATAATTTGCCGGTTGGAGTTGGCCCGAGTTAGCAGCAATAACGGTATGGCGGTGGAAATGGCAACGGCGTTGAGAATTTTAATGGCTGGATACCAAGTGGAAGGTAAGTTCATTGAGTAAGAAGTTTGGTTACAGTATCAGATACCAGGAAGAGGTCATGACGGCCATGGGTGTGTCCCGGTTGAGTCATGGACGCTGGCGTATCGAAAATCTGGAACAAAACCAGGCGGTCGGCGGACCCTCATCAACCCTGGCCAGGGATTTAGTCAAAAACCCTGAACGGTTGACCATGATGGTGCCTGGAGCAGAGGTACGAACATCCCTGATTTCTCTGCCCAAGCTGAAGAAAAAAGAGATGGGTTTGGCGGTCACCGGCTGGGTGGCCAGGGAAGAGTCTGCCGCCCAGGATGAGTGGTGTGTGTCCTGGCGTGAACGGCGAGATGATTCGCAAGCTGACGAAAAAAAGACCAAGGATATTTTCCTGCTCTACGCTCCCCGTGAGGATGTGGACCAGCAATTGGCCCTGACGGAATTCTGGGGTGGTAAACCCCAGCGTATGCTGCCCGATTATATGATTTTAGACACAATGTTCCGCCGTTATCATCAGCAGGCCAAAAATCTGGCAGCCTGGAATATAGTTTTTCTCGGTAAGGATGAACATTTCCTCTGTGTTTCAACACCGGCGGGTCTTTTGCTGACGAGGCCTCTTCCTGCGGATCTTTCCGATGGTTCCGATGTCAGTGAATACCATGAGCGGCTGGCCACCGAAGTGGATCGGTCCATTTTCTTTGCCCGACAGACCGAGTTTAATCCGGACATCCAGGGCATCATTGTTTGTGGTGATTCAGAATTAGCTCATGGGCTGATCGAGAAATTGAAGGAAGAGACTTCGGTACCAGCCGAGTATTGGAATCTGACGGATTGTTTTGAATGGGAAGGCGGCGAATTTAATTCCCAGCTCATTCTTCCGGCCATGGCAGCTGCCCTGGCACTCAAAAAATCCGATTTTAATCTCCTTCCCAAACAGTCACGTGCTCTGCTGGGCCCAGTGGCTCGCCGCCACCTGGTGTTGGCAGCATCCACCACCGCTGTGACCATGGTGACTATTCTGATGGTTGGGGGTTTTATTACTGCGAAAGTTCAGGATCGATATCTGGACCGGGCTCGGCGTCAACTGGAACAAGCCAGCGGTCGGGCCCATGAAGCGGCGGAAATATATAAAGCACAGCGGGTGCTGATGACCAAAGAAGACCATATGGCGACTTTTGTCCAAAATGACACGGACTATGCCAGTGTGTTGTTGCATTTGGCTAATCTGACTCCGGGTCAAATAATCTACAAAGATCTGCGGCTGAAGAAAACCAATGACCAGCAGTTGGTTCTGTATTTGAGCGGTGAAAGCAAAGCGGACACGGTGGCTCAGGCCCAGCAATCATTTCTGGATTTTCAGGGCGCATTAAAAACCAGTGGCATGCTGGTGGCAGTGGGCGAGCCCCGCAAATTGGTGATCAGCACCAAATCCATCCATGGGGTTGCGGTGAAAAAAGTAGAATTCAGTATGGAATATAGTGTGCAATTGGCAAATTCATCCCCCAGTGCCGTGGCTTCGATCATGGCCAGGGCAGAGAGGTAAACCGATGCTCCAACGAAAAACCAAAGCAATTGGTTTGTTGAAGGATTCCAGGTTCCGGTGGGGAATGCTGGTGGGAATATGGAGTGTGTTTGTGCTGACGGTGGTGATTCCCACCTGGCAGGGAGTCATGACCCGGAACAGGGAGATTGATGATCTCGAAGTTCGGCTGGCCACCATGGACGACTGGACAGTTGCCGGCATGTGGTTGGCTCCGTCGGTTAACGCCCGGACACTACCGGTGAACAGTGCTTTCAGCCGTCTCTTTCCGACCCAGCGCAGACGGGAAGAGTTGTTTCTCTCCCTGGCGCAGGTTGCAGACCACAGTCGTGTCGAAAATTTTGCCCTCAGTGAAGCCAGTTCTTCGGGTATGACCGAGAATGATGTTTGGAGCGATGGCACCACCATGGCTCAGAATGACAATGCCCCGCCCACTGGTGATAGTCCTTCGGCCATGGGCAATACCATGTCCATAAAAATTCCCAAGGTGGAATTGTTTCCCTATCGGGTGATAGCCGAGTTTCACGGAGACTACCAACGTGCAGCTTTATTCATGAGTGGTTTGAAAAACATTGAACGGGCCTTGCAGGTCCACAGCCTGGTGATTCATCCTGAAAAGGATGGTATCCAGGTGAAACTGGAGCTTGATGTTTATGTCAGCAAAACAAGTCAGTCTTAAAAGCCCGATCACCATCGCCGTGGTGATGGTGCTTCTCGTTGGGGTGGTTTTCCTGAACGTGAACACCTTTGGGGGCAAAGGCAAAAAAACTTCTCGAGGGTATCGGGTTCAGGCTCACCCGCCGGTTCCATTGGATGCGGTGAGTTTGGCGGTTTATGAAACTCAACGGCCAAATTCGGGAACAAAAAAAGCATCGGTTTTTTCTGCCCATGGTTTGGTGCGAGATCCTTTTTTATCGCAGCAGAATCCAACCGTAACCATGGCCAATACTGCACCAAAGGTTGGGCAAACCCCCAAAGGAAATCAGCAGAAAACCCAATCTTTGGAATGTTCGGCCATCATGTTGGGCGGGACCAAGTCCGTGGCCATCATCAATGGTGAAGGCTATCACATTGGTCAAAAAATTCGCAACATGACCCTGACCGCTGTAGATGCCGATGGAGTGACTTTGCGCAAAGCAGATGGTTCCTCAACGCACCTGGCTGTGGGTGTTCAGGAAGAAGAGAGCCAATCCTACCGGGTCGTAACCCGGAGCAGAAAAATAGAAGACCAGGGCCGCACGCGCCTGGTGGATCAATAACAAGGAAGGGAATCCGAAATGAAGAGGCTCAGTTTGTTGATTCGGGGAACACTGCTGATGACGGCAATGCTCCTGCTGGTCAGCCCGGCGCATGCCGCCGAGGACTGGACTGAAGGCCGTCCACCAGTGACCATCGTAACCAATGGTTGGGTAGGTGTGCGGGATATCCTGCGCAATGTGGCAGCCAATACGGAGCTGGGGTTGCAGATGGCCCCCGATGTGGCGGGCAAGGTCAACGTCCACCTGCAGGATGTTCCAGTGGACCGCGCGTTGGATGCCCTCCTGGCCCCCGCCGACCTGGGCTACGAAGTAGTGGATGGTGTTCTGGTTGTCTATAAACAGGGCATGGTCACCCGTTGGATCACTTTCGACTATCCGGTTACCGAGCGCGAGGGCCGCGGTGAATTGGAAGTCTCTGCCAGCAGCAGCGGATCTTCGGGTTCAGGCGGTGGCAGTGGCGGCAGCAGCGGTGGCCAATCCGGCACCAATAAAAGCCACGTGACCAGCACTGCCACCATGAGCGTTTGGCCGGGGGTTATGGAATCACTTGAAGTCATTATTTTCAAGGATCCGGGACTTATTAGGAATTCAGGTGGACAAGAGGGCAATCTGGCCATCAATCTTTCCGATTCCGAAGGGCGCACCCTGGTGGTCAATCCCATGGCCAGCATGGTGATGGTTACGGCCGAGTGGAATCGGGTCAACCAGGCTGAGCAGCTGTTGGCACGCCTGGAAGAGTCGCTTCAGCGGCAGGTGGCCATCGAAGTGAAAATCATGGAGGTGTACCTCGATGATGAAACTCAAACCGGCATCAACTGGAATGTCCTGAATCTGAATTCAGATATTGGAAATATTGGTCTTAATACTTTGGATGCTGCACAGCATATTTCAGATGATTTTTTCCAATTTACCCTTGATTCGAAACATGTGGCCGGGGTGATCGAGGCCATCAGCACCAGTGGCGATATCAACACTGTCAGCACCCCAAAAATCACCACGCTGAACAATCAGAAAGCGGTGGTCCGCATTGTCACGGAGCAGGTCTTTTATGAATCCCAGGTGGAGCCTGCCATTATTTCCGATGGTGTGGCCTCGGAACCGGTGATCAACTACACCTCTCGCACCTATCCCGTGGGTGTGGTGCTGGATGTCACTCCGCAAGTGGGTCAGGATCGAATTATCACTTTGAATGTTCACCCGACCATCAGCGACATTGTGGGCATTGCCGAAAGCCCCAACCTGGACACGGCACCTATTCTTTCCATTCGTGAGTTGGACACAGTGGGCAAGGTTCGCGATGGCCAAACCCTGGTCATTGCCGGGTTGATGAGCGAACGCACCAACACCCGGCGCACTGGCGTACCGATTCTGAAGGACTTGCCTCTGCTGGGTTATCTCTTTGGCAAAACTTCCAGTAAGAAAGTGAACATCGAGTTGGTCATGCTGCTTACCCCGGTGATCATGGATGGCAAGCGCGTGGAGGAAGTGGCCCAGTCAGAAGAAAAGAGAGTGAAGGATCGGATGTAGTCCAGAGATTTTGCCTGCACAGAAAAAGCGCCCGGTTCAGGTGAACCGGGCGGTTGTGGTTTGAAAACTGGTGGCAAAATCAGTTGGTGATGCTGATCACAGTACCAACATCATCACCTTGGATTTCTTCCGAGGTAGCATCTTCGAAACCTGTTTCCCATAATCCATTGGGACCTGCACTCAAGGCAAAAATCTTGTGTCTGACGGTGCCGCTGTAGGCTCCCTGGAAATATTGACTGTTGACGATGTAGGCATTTCCCCAGGGATCATCAAATGAATAGCTTTCAACATAAGGACCTCTCCAGGCGCCTTTGCCGGAGGTGGGCCAGTCGCCACCTGATTCATTTTGGTCTACACCGGTAACCGAAGAGTTATTATCGGCATTGTTGAAATACAGATAGTCGCCCAGAGGCTTGGTTGTACCGTAAGTACCCCAGTTAGCTGCACCACCTGCGGCATCGGGTCCGGCTCCCAGTGCAACATTTGTACTGCTGAGAACTCGGTCGACAGCATTTCCACTGGGACCATCGGCATTTGTGATGGGCCATTTGCCCACATCTTTATAATAGCTGAGAACAGCCGTAGCGATAACTTCAGTCTCATTCTGGGCTTTGCTGATTTTGGCATCTCCCAGATGACGGAAGACCATCGGACTCATGGCCGCCGCAAAAATTGCCACAATGGCAACGGCGATCACGATCTCAATGAGGGTGAATCCTCTGCGGTTAAAATTTCTGGTGCTCTTCATGACCGAATCCCTTTCGAATTATTCACGGGCTTTTCGCCCGCGAGGCCTCTCTCGGAGGTTTGGGCGATATGGCCTCCCAAAGAGAAGCCCAACTTACTAGGATATTCGGCATGGAATTGTAAATCTTAAGTGAGGAATTTCTTTAAATGTACAATACGGGGACTTTTTTGATGCAATAATACACCTGCGATTCCCGCCGGCGGGAATCGCCCTGTTAGCGATAATCATTGATGGGGTGAGGTTAGTTATTCAACCCCACGAGGATAAGTGGCGTATACCGCCGCCTGATCCTGCGGCATCACCAAAACATCCTGAATATTCACATGTGGTGGTCTGGTGGCGCAGAAAAGCACTGTTTCAGCAATATCAACCGGCTGCAGGGGAGGGAAATTCTTATAAACCGGATCTGCTTTTTCCAAATCTCCACGGAATCTCACTTCGCTGAATTCTGTTTCCACCATTCCCGGGTCCACCGATGAACACCGCACCTTCGTGCCCACCAGGTCGAGACGCATCCCCTGGGTGATGGCCTTAACCGCATATTTGGTAGCGCAGTAGACGTTTCCACCGGTATAAACCTGCCGGCCGGCAATGCTGCCAATGTTGATCACGTGTCCGCGGTCACGGTCCACAAACCCCGGCATCACAGCCCGGCTGACCCAGAGCAACCCTTTGACGTTGGTGTCGATCATCTCGTCCCAGTCCAGATAATAGGCTTCCTGAATTTTGTCCAGACCCCTGCTCAGGCCGGCATTGTTAAT
>JAOZJV010000215.1 GCA_029935695.1 Candidatus Krumholzibacteriia bacterium
TCTACCAACTGGCCTTGGTGATTCCGGGTATATCGCCGTTGAGAGCCAACTGACGAAAACAGATACGGCAAATGCCGAACTTCCGCATATAACCCCGGGGACGTCCGCAACGGCGGCACCGGTTGTAAGCTCTCACCTGGAAGCGGGGCTTACGGTTGGCCTTGGCAATCAATGCTTTTCGGGCCACTTCAATCTCCTCGGTTAACGCCGGAACGGCATTCCCAGAAGGCGCAATAATTCGCGACCTTCTTCATCATTCTTGGCTGTGGTCACAATGGTAATATTCATACCACGGTGTTCATCAACCTTGTCATATTCGATTTCGGGGAAGATCAGCTGATCTTTTAACCCGATAGTGTAGTCACCGCCACCACTGAGCCGCGTAGATAATCCACGGAAATCGCGGATACGAGGCAAGGTGATGTTGATGAACCTGTCCAGGAACTCCCACATCCGCGCGTCGCGGAGGGTAACCCTGGCACCGATAGGCATTCCTTCCCGAAGTTTGAAATTCGAGATGGACTTGCGGGCCTTGGTCATCACAGCTTTCTGACCAGTGATGGTCTCCAGCTCGGCCAGGGCCGTCTCCAAAAGCTTGGGATTAGTCGAAGCTCTTCCCAGGCCCATGTTGAGCACGATTTTGGTTGGCTTCGGGATTTGCATCGAGCTTGTGAACTCGAATTTTTCCTGAAGAGCCGAAACACATTCCTGCTCAAATTTTTCACGTAAACGGGGCTTTACAGCAGCCATTATCTTTTCCTCTCACCGACGACTAGTCGTTCAGCATCTCGCCGCTTTTTTTGCTCACACGAGCGCGGCTGCCGTCGGACAGGAGTTGTTTGCCAATACGAGTCTGTTTCCCGGTGTTGGGACAAACCAGCATAACGTTGGAGGCCTCGATGGGGGCTTCCTTCTCCACGATTCCACCTTGGGGCATATCTTTACTGGCCTTGGTGGCGCGTTTGATCATGTTGACCTTTTCGACGATGACTCGGTTAGTGGCGGGAAAAACCTTGAGGACTTTCCCTTCCTTGCCGTTGTCATTGCCGCTGATCACTCGGACCATGTCATTCTTGCGGATTCTCATTACAGAACCTCCGGCGCAAGAGAAACGATCTTCATGAACTTCTTGCCGCGCAGTTCGCGAGCCACCGGGCCAAAGATACGAGTCCCAATGGGATCCATGCTCTCTGGCTGGAGAATCACAGCTGCGTTGTCACTGAAGCGGATGTAGGTACCGTCTTTACGACCGATTTCCTTGGCAGTCCGCACGACCACGCATCTGACGACCTGGCCCTTCTTAACATTGCCATTGGGGATGGCCGACTTCACCGATGCTACGATGATGTCGCCAACGCGGGCATAACGTCTGCCCGAGCCACCCAATACGCGGAAGCATTCGACCACTTTGGCACCCGAATTATCCGCCACTTTCAATTTTGTCGATTCCTGAATCATTGCACCATTCCTCCGGAATGCTCTTAACTATTTGGCCCGTTCCAGGATCTCCGAAACCCGCCAGCGCTTGGTTTTAGAGAGAGGACGGGTGGCCATGACTTTAACGACATCGCCAACCTTGCATTCATTTTCCTGGTCGTGAGCCACGAGCTTCGCAGTCCGGGTTACAATTCGTTTGTAACGAGGATGCGGGAAACGTCGTCGGATCCGAACAACCACAGTCTGGTCGTTTTTATCGGAAACTACTTCGCCGATTCTCACCGCTCTCAGGTTTCTTTCGGTGTTATCCATCATTCCAACTCTCCTGACAAGCATTGCTGCCGCCAAACTACTGGGCAGCTGCCCTCTTCTGGTTGATGATTGTCTTGATAACGGCCACTTCGCGTCGCAATTCGCGAACCTGCAGCGGGTTATCCAAATTGCGCATACTGAGACGAATCTTCAGTTGCATCAATTCTTCGGCTTTTTCCCTTTCAAGGCTTTCCAGCTCTTTGAGGGATTGATCACGCATTTCGTGAGCTTTCATTGGACTATTCTCCCTGACGGCTGATAATGCGCGTCTTGAAAGGCAGCTTGGCCGCGCCCAGAGTCAGAGCCTCTTTGGCCAACTCATGATCGACGCCGTTTATCTCAAAGAGAATGCGGCCTGGCTTAACTACGGCAACCCAGTATTCCGGGGCGCCTTTGCCTTTACCCATGCGGGTTTCGGCAGGCTTCATTGTGATGGGTTTATCGGGGAAAACCCGAATCCAAACCTGACCCATACGTTTCATCCGCCGGGTGATGGCAACACGTGTGGCCTCAATCTGGCGACTGTTGATCCAGCCGTTGTCCAGGGCTTGCAGACCGTAATCACCGAAGGCGACGGTCGCTCCACGACGGGCAATACCCCGACGTTTTCCCTTGAACATCTTCCTGAATTTGGTGCGCTTTGGCATCAACATGATTCGTCGTCCTCTTCATTTGGCGGGCTGAAACCCAACCAAGCCATTTATTCCGGAAGCGAGCTGTTTATGCCCGCTGTTCCACAACCTGCTTGCGCAGCTGCTCCTTGAACTCGGCGGGGAAGATCTCACCTTTGCAGATCCAGACCTTCACGCCGATGGCACCATACTGGGTGCGAGCGGTCGCTACGCCGTAATCGATGTCCGCGCGGATGGTGTGCAGAGGCACACTGCCGTCGTGGTAAGTTTCGATGCGAGCCATTTCGGCACCATTGAGGCGCCCGGCGCAACGAATCTTGATGCCCTTGGCACCCATCCGCATTGCCGTGGCAATGCTTTTCTTCATGGCACGACGGAAAGCGACACGGCCTACCAACTGGGCAGCAATGTGGTCAGCGACCAACGGAGCGCTCAGCTCAGGCTTCTTGACCTCTTCCACGTCCAGCTTGACGTTCTTGCCGACCATTTTCTGGAGTTCGGCCCGCAGCTGATCTGCTTTGGTTCCTTTGCGACCGATCACAACACCAGGACGGCTGGTGGCGATCACGATGGTCACCTTCTCACGAAAGCGCTTGATCTTAACGGACTCCACGCCAGCATTGCCAACCCGAGCCATGACGTACTTGCGAAGCAGCAAGTCTTCATTCAGCCAGTCGGCAAAATGCTTGTTGGTGATCCAGCTGGAGTTCCAGTCCTTCACGATTCCCAGACGGAATCCGATCGGATGTGTCTTCTGACCCATGGTCATCCTTCCTTTGCCTAACCCCTGAGGGGCCTTGGCAGCCTCATAACTTTCAGCCAGTGGCTGAACGAATCTTCAATTTCGGGCAAATTGTCCGGCTAATCTCGCGACTAGCTAATGGACTCGACCGTTACCTTGATATGGCTGGTCCGCTTGTTGATGCGGAAAGCCCGACCCTGCGCACGCGGACGAATCCGTTTCTGCGTGGGTCCTTCGTCAATTCGAATCTCCTTGATGAAGATGTTCGAATTGTCCATGGCAACTTCACCGTCGTTCTTGAACTGAACGTTGGCAGCGGCCGACAGAATGGCTTTGCGCAGAATTGGCGAAGCCTTTTTGGGCGTAAGGGCCAAGATGCCCAGCGCCTCATCAATGCTTTTGCCCCGGATAAGATCAGCGACAATGCGCGTCTTGCGGGGTGAAACCCGGATAAACCGAGCGAGAGAACGTGCCTCCATCAGGACTACCTCCGCCTATCTTTTGGTGGTGTGACCACGGTAAGTTCGCGTAGGAGCAAACTCGCCCAATTTATGGCCTACCATATTTTCAGAAATGTACACAGGCACGAACTGGCGACCATTGTGCACGGCGATAGTGTGTCCCAGGAATTCAGGAACGATGGTCGAACGGCGGGACCAGGTCTTGATGACCCGTTTCTCGTTCTTGTCGTTCATTCCTACGACTTTGGCCAGGAGAGACTCTTCAATGAAAGGCCCCTTCTTGATTGATCTAGCCATGTCTTCAACTTCCTCCGTATTACCGGCCCGGGTTACCGAAGCCGGAGATCCTGCCGGTGACTACTTCTTTTTGGTTTTGCGACGGCGCACAATAAAGGCATCCGAAGGCTTCTTTGTACGGGTTTTGAAACCCTTGGTCTTCCAACCCCAGGGACTGACCGGGTGACGACCACCACTGGTGCGGCCTTCGCCACCACCGTGCGGGTGATCCACCGGGTTCATGGCCACACCACGGACCTTGGGACGACGTCCCAGCCAGCGTGTGCGTCCAGCCTTGCCACTGACAACGTTTTCGTGCTCGGAGTTACCGACCTCGCCGATGGTAGCGTAGCATTTGCAGTGAACCATGCGAACCTCGCCACTGGGCAGGCGCAAGGTAACATACTTACCTTCTTTGGCCATGACCTGGGCGAAGCTACCGGCGCTGCGAGCCATTTGGCCGCCTTTGCCGATGGTCAGCTCAATGTTGTGCACCAGCGTTCCCAAAGGAATACTTTCCAGAGGAAGAGCGTTGCCAACTTCAAACGGAGCTTCGGGACCGGAAACAACGGCGTTGCCGACTTCCATACCCTTGGCCCATAAGATGTAACGTTTTTCGCCATCTGCAAAGTGCAGAAGGCAAATACGTGCGCTCCGGTTAGGATCGTACTCCACGCTGAACACCTTGGCCGGGATCCCGTGCTTGGTGCGCTTGAAGTCGATTTTGCGGTAACGACGCTTGTGTCCACCACCACGGTGGCGAACAGTGATCCGGCCGCGGTTGTTACGGCCGCCGGATTTTTTCAGGGGTTCGAGCAGCGATTTCTCGGGCTCGGTCCTGGTTACTTCACTGAAGTCCGCGACAGTGCGAAAACGCTGTGTCGGTGTCACGGGCCTGAGTTTTCTAATTGCCATTTTCTTTTCCAACTTTCCATTACCGCTCAAAAAATGAGCCAATGGTTGTTTTGCAGCCAGATCTTCCGCTGTACGGGTCCGGCTATACTTTCGATCGTTCTCTTAAATCGGTAGTCCCCAGAGTATTTCTGAATGATCCAGAAAATTTCCGAATGATCTAGACGATATCGAACATATCGATGGAATCATCCTTGGCCAAGGTCACAATGGCCTTTTTCCAATCAGCGCGTTTACCGGAGTGCCGGCCCATGCGCTTGATTTTACCGCGATAATTCATGGTGCGAACCTGGGTCACCTTCACGCCGAAGAAATGCTCCACGGCCTGTCGGATTTCCATCTTGTTCGCTTCAGGAGCCACCTGAAAGATGTACTGGTTGTGCATCTCCCGCATCATGGCACCCTGTTCGGTAATCATGGGACGCTTGATAACTTTGCTCAGGTCTTTCATGATCCGAACACCTCCTCGGCACCGGAAAGTGCCTTTTGGGTGAACACCAGGTTGTCGGCCCACAGAATGGTGTAAGCGTTCAGCTCGTTGGAGCGCAGAACCCGAATACCTTTGAGATTGCGAGCCGAGCGATACACATTGTCGTTGCCAGCAGGCAAGACCAGCAATGTGTGGCGTCCTTCGAGACTCATTTCACCAAACAGGCCCGCAAGGGTCTTTGTTTTCGGTGCTTCCATCTCAAAATCTTCAACAACCATGACCCGCTCGTTGTTTGCCCGATCGCTCAGGGCAGATTTCAGAGCAGCGCGTTTGATTTTCCGGGGCAGCGTGTAGCTGTAATCCCGAGGGTGTGGTCCGAAGGCCACGCCGCCACCCACACGGATGGGGCTGCCGGCACTACCAGCACGGGCACGGCCCGTACCTTTTTGCCGAAAGAGCTTGGCCGTTGAATAACTGACCTCTGCCCTGGTCTGAGTGTCGTGGGTACCCTGGCGCTTGTTGGCCAGGTAATTCCGCACGGCTTCATACAGAACTTGCTTGCGAACGGGCTGCTCGAAGAGGCTGGCGGGCAGATCCACCGTGCCTGTCTCCTGTCCCTTATCGCTGTAGAGTTTTGCGGTTGCCATTTCCCTACCTCGTTATCTTTCCGGTCCAGAGACCTGTTACCGGCTGGCCCGGATAAAAACGATTCCATTTTTGTGACCTGGGACGCTACCTTTGACCAGAAGCAGATTGCGCTCCTTGTCGATGGCTACGATTTCCAGGTTCTTCTTGGTTTCACGCTTGGCACCATAGTGGCCTGGCATCTCTTTACCCGGAAGCACGCGACCGGGGAAAGTGTGCATACCAATCGATCCACTGCCACGAACATTCTTGGAACCATGAGAAGCTGGTCCACGATGCTGTCCGTGACGCTTGATCTGGCCGGCGAAGCCACGTCCCTTGGTGGTGCCACTGACATCAACCGATTTGGTTTCTTCAAAGACCGACAAGTCTACGGCGTCACCAAGAGTATAGTCGTGGGTTTCATCCACACGATACTCGATGACAGTCCGCAGAGGGTCAGTGCTGGCCTTGCGAAAGTGCCCCTGCATAGGCATGGGCGTATTTTTGGCTTTTTTGGCGCCGAAACCAATTTGCACAGCGCTGTAGCCATCCGTTTGCTCGTTTTTGACCTGAGTCACAACACAGGGTCCAGCCTGAATCACCGTCACGGGGATACTGCGGCCGTCCTCATTGAACTTCCTGGTCATTCCGAGTTTTTTGCCGATCAAACCGATCATTTTATCTTGCTCCCTTAGTCATCATCCACAGGATGGAATCAGACCTTGATCTCTACGTCCACGCTGGCCGGGAGGGTCAGCTTTTTCA
>JAOZJV010000216.1 GCA_029935695.1 Candidatus Krumholzibacteriia bacterium
ACGAAAATTCGGAGTCAGCTCACCCCGGTGGGTGATGACTGCTTTCTTCAGGTACGAAGGCAGATGCAGCCCACCAAAGTCGCCCATGAAATCAGCCTGGGACATGGGACCGATCATCTCCCGCAAAACCCGGCTGAAATGTTCTGATGATTCCCGGGGCAACTCACAGGGCAGGTTGTCCACAGCCATGATCACCGGGCCCGCGCCCTCCACCCCGTCGTTGGTGCTTCGGGTGGCCGGATAGTAGACATAGTAAGGATTGTCCGGTTGCGGGGCCTTCAGGGTCATCTCGATGCTGCCCTCAATATCACAGCTGATGTCGCCAATGACCTGCAGGCGCGGATTTTTGTCTGGTCCGTAGTGAGCTTTGGCCCATTTGTGAGTCACCAGTCTGGGATATTTTTCTTCCCAGTAGATGGTGTTCATCAGCATATCCAGGTTGGGCAGGTATTTTTCGAACACACCCCGGTAATTTTCCGGGCGCTGATAATAATCCTGAAGCACAAACTGGGCATCAGAGGATTTGGTTTCGACCATGTCCTCTTCCCGGAAAATAACCTGCACCAGAGGGCCGACCTCTTCCACCGGGGCTGCAGCAGTGTGGGCCAATTCATCCACGGAAATTTTGCGGATGGACAGGCACTCCAGGATTTCCTGGCACCCCTTGGAGACGTTGCCATAACCGGCCAGACCGATGATCACTGGTTGGAGATGTTCGCCCATGCCCTGGGCCTTGATGGTAGCACCGATTTCACGCAGATGATTTTTGGCTTCTTCCAGGCTTCCATATTCATAGGCGTGTTTGATGTCCAGCAAGGGTGTCTTGCGGCCTTGCAGTTCCAGCCGCAACCCCAACGCAACCAGCGATTCGATCATGCCCGCATAACCGGCATGGATGCTGAAAAAAATCAGCCGCCGGTTTTGCTCATCGGCGATGCGTTCGTAATCGATGAGCGTGGCGCCCTCGTCCAACAGATGCTGGAGCATGGGCATGTTGTAATCCTGGCCTTTGACCGTGTGGGAAAAATAAACAAAAGCTTTTTTACCCTGGAGCAATGAAAGGGGAATTTCCTTCACGGCAAAAATGATGTCGGCGCTGGAGAGGTCTTCATCCACTGTCAGTCCGGCGGCACGATAATCGTCATCAGTGAAAACACGAATGGGAGAAGGTTGAATGATAAAATCCACATCGTGCTTCTTTTTCAAATCAGCAAGATCAGCTGGCACCAGAGGCACACGCCGCTCCCATTTATTCTTGTCTTCTCTGCGAATACCAATAACTGCGCCCATGATGACCCCTGTTGATCGAATGCGGAAAAATAATCAAAAAGACAAGCCTGAATTCCTTCTCCCGAAAGCTTTGACTCTTGCCAAAACTAGACCTCACCGGCAGGGGAGTCAAGCCTCCTCCTTGGCTGTTCATGTTTGGGGTGACAGCACCATTACAGCCATGTACAATATGCTCCATCAGTTATGGATATTGAACTTGGACTTGGCGTCTGGCAGCAGCACCGAATTGCTTACAGGAGAGACAAATGACCACCCCTGAAAACATTTTCAATTCCGGTAATGACTTGAACAACAACCACTTCGCCACACCGGTGAAACAGTCTCTCCAGTTCTTCAGTCGCACCTGCAGTGTTTTTCGGGAGGATGATTCCGAATATGCCCCCACCCCCGGGCAGTTCACCGTGGCACAGCACGTGGCCCATGTGGCCCAAACCATCGACTGGTTCATGGTTGGTGGATTCCGCCCCGAGGGTTTCGACCTGGATTTTGCTGCTCACCAGCAAGGTGTACGCGAATGCATCTCCCTGCAGGATGCCATGATCTGGCTTGTTCAAAGTGTGGACCATGCGGCCGAAATTCTGGCCAGTAAAACACCTGCAGAAATGATGGAGCCTATGGCGGAGGGACCAGTGATGGGTGGACAGCCCCGGGCGGCCATCATCGCCGCCATCGTCGAACACACTGCACACCATCGTGGATCATTGGCGGTTTATGCCCGGATGCTGGGATACGCCCCGCCCATGCCCTACAGCGAATGAGTTCAGTGACCATGCATCATGGTCTCCAGTCACCCAGCACAAACTCCATGGCCGCAGCCAGTCCATTGCGCCAATTAATCCAGTTGTGACCGGCATTGCGCTGAACAAAATGAACATCCATGGCCTTCTCCTCAAGAGCGGCCGCCAGATGGCGGTTGCTGCCCAGAAGCCACTCCATGGTTCCGCAATCCAGATGCCATCGTAAATCCCGGGGCGCCTCAAGCCTGACCTGGTGCACAAAAGATTCATTGCCGGAAAATGGGTTTTTGAAATCCATGTCTTCGGAAAAAAGAAATGCTCCCGACTGGGCCACCACTTTTTGAAACACATCAGAATTATCCCAGGCTAATTGAGCGCTGAGCAGACCACCGAGACTGGCTCCCCAGGCCGCCCGTCGCCCATCACAGGGAACCCGGTTTTCCACAAAGGGCAGCAACTCCTCCATGATAAATTGCCGGTAAAGCGGATTGAAGGCGTATTCCAGGGTGCGTTCTTTGGGAGGCAGAAAAATAAGATGGGCCGGGCCGATGCTGCCGGAGTGAAGCATCATATCCATCACCTGGGGGACTTTGCCCCAGCCGAAGAATGCCTTGCCATCCTGAAAAAGGATATGGGGCAAAGGGGTGTGGGCCATGCCCGGAGGCGAATAAATCAGCAGACGTCTGGTCTGGCCCAGCAGCCTGGATTCGAAATTGAGGCGGACCACCTGGCCGGCAGGAGCCACGGCTGAAATTTCTGCGTAAGGACCAGGCCGATAGGTGGGACCGCAGATGTTACTGGCAAAATCCCACCAGGGATTCAGGATGGGGTTGTCATTGTCCGGATCCGGGCGCCGGTTGCCGCCTTCGTCAAGGTAGGCATACTCAAAATAAACATCATCCGGCAAATCCAGAGGCTTCATTTCCCCCACGGGAAGAGGAGCTTTGTTCCAATCGTTCCAGTCGCTCAGAAAATGAGTGGCCCAGGGTGGAGCTTTCAAGTCAAGGCGCATGCCGGTCCTTCGCACACAATCAGAAGGGGTGAGTTTTATTCTACCTTCCCCTCAGAAAGGCGAATTTTCTTGGTTGCTCGTTTGCGGTCGTTTTCATTCAGAATACTTTTCCGCAAACGCAATGACTGGGGAGTGACTTCCAACAATTCATCATGGTTCAAATACTCCATGGACTCTTCCAGGCTCATAAGCAAAGGCGGTGCAATGCGCATTTTTCGATCAGTTCCCGATGCCCGCATGTTGCTCAGCTGCTTGGCTTTCTGGGCGTTGACCACCAGGTCTTCGTCCCGGGAATACTCTCCGATGATCTGCCCGACATAAAGATTGTCTCCCGGTGCGATAAAGAATACGCCACGATCCTGCAGGGCATCCAGCGCAAAAGCCACAGATTTACCATTGCCCATGCTGATGATGCTGCCATTGGTCCGCTCAGGGATAGACCCTTTGAAGAACTCGTACTGGTGGAAGCGGTGGTGCATGACAATTTCACCGGCGGTGGCGCGCAGCATTTTACTGCGGAAGCCGATGAGGCCACGGCTGGGAATGTGAAATTCCAGATAGGTGCGCGCCTCACGCTGCTCCATGGAAATCATCTCGCCTTTGCGAGAGGCCGCGTATTCGATGATGGTTCCGGCCAGATCCACAGGCACATCAACATTGAGAATTTCCACTGGTTCAGCTTTCTTGCTACCGATTTCCTTAAAGATGACCTGAGGCTGCCCCACCATGAATTCGAATCCCTCACGCCGCATGTTTTCCATCAGAATGGAAAGATGCAGAATACCCCGACCTGAGACTTTGTACGTATCGGCGCTGGCGGTGTCTTCCACCCGCAAAGCCACATCGCGGTGGGCGGCCTTGTACAAACGATCGCGCACCTGCCGGCTGGTGACATACTTGCCTTCCTGGCCGTAACCTGGGCTGTTGTTGGGCATGAAGCTCATGGTCAGGGTGGGATCGTCGATGGCGATGATGTCCAGGGGTTCGGGTTCGAGTGCATCGGCCAGAGTATCGCCAATGTCCACACCCTCCAGGCCAATCACGGCGCAAATATCTCCGCACTGAACTTCCTGGACTTCTTTGCGGCCCAGGTTATCAAAGACAAAGAGTTGACGCACCTGAGTTGCCTGCTGGCTGCCGTCCCGCTTGATGAGCACAACCTGTTGTTTGGATTTCAAAGAGCCCCGCACGATGCGTCCCATGCCGATACGGCCCACATAGTCGCTGTGATCCAACGCAGCCACCAGCATCTGGGTGGGACCATCCTGCTTCACTGGCCCGGGAACGTGATCAATGATCATGTCCAGCAGGGGGAAGAGATTGATCCGCTCGTCTTCCAGTTCGCCCACAGCCC
Source organism: Candidatus Krumholzibacteriia bacterium (assembly GCA_029935695.1). Taxonomy (GTDB): domain Bacteria; phylum Krumholzibacteriota; class Krumholzibacteriia; order LZORAL124-64-63; family LZORAL124-64-63; genus LZORAL124-64-63. The sequence continues at coordinate 4,394 of JAOZJV010000216.1, forward strand.
AGCCGTCGCGGCCGGCGGCATAAACACCCCGAAAATCCAGTTGGGCATCGGTGGCTTCCAATTCCACAAAGAGATTGAAGATTTCGTCCAGCACTTCATCGGGCCGGGCGCCTTTGCGATCAACCTTGTTGATCACAACCACCGGCTTGAGGTTCAACTGCATGGCCTTCTGTAAAACAAATCGGGTTTGGGGCATGGGACCTTCGAAGGCGTCCACCAGAAGCAACACACCATCGGCCATTTTCAAAACACGTTCCACTTCGCCGCCAAAATCAGCATGGCCTGGCGTATCGATCAGGTTGATGCGCGTATCATTGTAAGTGATGGCGAAATTTTTGGAGGTGATGGTGATCCCGCGCTCTCTTTCGAGATCGTTGGAGTCCATCACGCGCTCCTGAATTTCCTGGCCTTCGCGGAACACATTGCACTGGCGAAGAATCTGATCCACCAGAGTTGTTTTACCGTGATCCACATGGGCGATGATCGCCACGTTCCTGATCTGCATTTCCAAACCGCTTTCTATCGAATGATTGAGTGTCTGCCGTGCGATAGAATAGTCAACTGTGGGCCGACAGCCAATGAGGAAGAATTAAATCGGGTTTTTTTATTAGAATTTTGGCTTGACGATTTTTCCACCTTGGACGACCATGAAGATGTTGTATTTCAACAACACCATGCAAGGCGGCTCTGGATGTAATTGAATTCAGAGTATCACTCAAGGAGCAGGCCATGACCGACCAAAGTATTGTGGTTCAAACACTACGAGAATTAGGTATCACCCGCACCGAAGCCGAAGTTTATGTGGCCACTTTGCGCGAATCCGGGGGTGGACCGGTCAGCGGGTACCGTGTTGCCCAATCCGTGGGTAAAGATCCCGCCAACCTTTCCAAGACACTGGCCAGCCTTGAAAAGCTGGGTGCTGTGCGCACAATCCAGGACAAACCCCGCCTGTACGTCCCCTTGCCCCCTGCTGAATTCACGGACAAACTTCTGGCAGATATGAAGGGGAATCAAATCAAAGTTTTGGATCAGCTTTCAGAACTGGAAATATCCACCCCCCGTGGTATTCCCATGGCCTTGCACAATCAGGAGCAGTCTCTTCTCAAAGCTACCCAATTGATGGGCCTTTGCCGCAGAGAACTGCTGATTTTCTCCGATAAAGCAGTTCTCGAAAGCCTGGGCTCCAGCCTTGAAGCTCTGGCCGCCAGCTCAGATGTGAATGTTAATATTCTGTGTCTTGAAAAACTCGGGTGGCCCGGTCTTAACGAAATAGTCATTCCTCTGCCCGTGGGTTTTTCTGATCCCCAGCCTATGCCCTGGCTGCAAATGATCATTGATCGCCAGACATGGCTGACAGCCAGTTTTCCCAGTGCTGGCACGGATAAACTGCCCTGTGGCTGGTGGAGCGAAGATCCTTCTCTGGCCTTGATCATGGGCGCCAGTTTATCTGCCGCCATGGAAACAAACGTGGAAGTTTCCATCGAGATTCCGGAAGTGCATACGGTGGTGGCAGAGCCTGAGCCAGAGATTCAAATGGAAACCACGATGATCCCTGAAGAGCCGGTTGCAGTGGAACCAGCCCCTGCTGTTGAACCTGAGCCAGAACCGGCACCAACGCCGCCGGCTCAAGCCAAAGCTCTGCCAGAAGAAGATGACGAGGATGATGGTATTCAGTTTATCATTCGGCACGACGAGGAGAATACGTCTGCAGCAGATGAGCCAGAAGAAGATCAAAAGGATTAAAATAAGGGAGAAATTACCAACGGGAAAACTTTAAAAAGGGGAGCCTTTTCAAGCCCCCCAAGAGCCTATCCTGCCTGGATGTTGCGCTGGTTACAAAAGGAATACTGATCCAAGATGTTGCACAATATTTGACTAGGACAGCTACGTTATGCTACGGAAAATTCCTCTTTTCGGCAATAGTGGTAAGAAAGGAAATTTTCGTTTTCTAAAACCCAAAGGGAGAGAATAGTTTCGGCTGGAAGTATTTTTCATCTCTTATCATCATTTCCCGGCCCAGCCTTCCGGGAACTTTTCAAGGTCAAATTGTAGTGTGCAAACGACTCGTGAATCAATCTTCATTGAAAACTTGCCATAATTTCGTTCTGAATGTATGTTTATTCAGTGAATATATTTACCTTCAGGAGGGATCATGAGTGATTTACCCACAAGCTCCACGAATGCCAGGCAACGAAGCCAGG
>JAOZJV010000777.1 GCA_029935695.1 Candidatus Krumholzibacteriia bacterium
ACTGGCGATGGACTGAACCACAGAGCTGCTGCCGGGCTGTTCGTTGACAGTGTCCTTGTAATCGCCCTTGTACATAGCGTGCTGTTTGAAATAGCCGTAAGTGCCGGAAGCAGAGTTGCGACCGTACATGCTGATGTGACGGTCAGCCCACTCACCTTTCATCCCAAGGTCACCCCAGGTGACGATTTCTTTGCCGTAACCACCCTTGCGGGTTTTGCTGAAGATGGCATCCACCTGCTGCAGGGTCAGACCTTTAATGGGGTTGTCCTTGTGCACATACACTGCCAACATGTCGATGCTGGTTCGCAACTGAACGGGCTGGTAACCGAATTTCTTTTCAAACTCGTCAATTTCCTTGCCTTTCATGGCACGGCTCATGGGACCAAAATTACTTGTGCCGGCAATTAGGGCGGGCGGAGCAGTGCTGGATCCTTTGCCTTCGATTTCCACTTTTACACTGGCGTGATAGCCGCGGAAACCTTCAGCCCAGAGAGCCATCTCATTGTTCATGGTATCGGAACCGATGCTCTTGATGCTTCCCGAAATTTTGACGCTCTTTTCGTAATCGGGCAGTTGGGAATCTATGGCAACTGCGGCCATGCCCGCACTGGCGACCAGTACAACAGCCAGAAGCGCAATCACTGTGGTCTTCATGATCAGGGTTTTCATTTCAGCCATCCTTTTTGAAGAATCTCTGTGACCCGGATTAATTTTCCGGATTGCTTGATGCCCACAGGGTAGTTGGGCTTTGTTAATACAAGGCGAGGTCTATGTAAAAATCATGTAAATACTGGTTCCTCTCTGCTTCCAACTGTTTCGCTCAGAAACTTCATGAATTATTCTTTACACAATCCTAACTTGCGAAAACCATCAAATAGACCGACCGTCTGACTCAAATGACGATGGTGTGCGTATTTCCAAGAGGTGGGTCATGGCTGGAGAAAACATCCTGATCGTTGAAGACGAAGAAGACATCGCCGAGTTGCTGGAATACAACCTCGCGCGCCAGGGTTACCATGCTGAAGCTGTGGACACCGGTGAGAAAGGCCTTCAGATTTGCCTGGAAACCTTGCCCGATCTGATGATTCTGGATCTGATGCTGCCAAAACTCTCGGGCCTTGAGGTCTGCAAAAAACTGAAGAGCGATCCAGCCACCGCCGGTGTGCCCGTCATCATGCTCACGGCCAAAGGCGAAGAAGAAGATATCATCGCCGGCTTTGAAGCCGGAGCCGACGACTACGTGACCAAACCTTTCCGTCCCAAGGTTCTACTGGCCAGGGTCAGGGCCCTGTTGCGCCGGGGCGCCGTGTCGCGCAAAAGTGCGGACGATGAGTTGATCTTTGAATCCATCCGCATTCACATTGGCCGGCACGAAGTGTTTTCCCATGATGAAAAAGTGGACTTGACCAACACCGAATTCAGAATTCTGTATTTCCTGGCGTCCCGCCCGGGCTGGGTTTTCACCCGCCGGCAAATTGTCAAATCAGTTCATGGCGAAGACTACCCTGTGACTGGCCGGTCAGTGGACGTGCAGGTGGCAGCCCTCAGGCGAAAAATGGGCATCTCGGGTGATCACATCAAAACCGTCCGGGGTGTCGGTTACAAAATGGGTGACTAAATGAGACGCGCAGGCCTGCTCTGGCAATTCTACCCTCCGCTGCTGACTATTCTGGTGGTCAGTCTGGTGCTGGTCACCGGCTTTTCCGGCCGGGCAATTCGCTCCTTCATGGTGCAGCATACCACCGACAATCTGGAATCATTTGCCAAAGCCCTTTCCCCTGAAATTGCAGCTCAGATCGACATGGAAAACCATGAAGCAGTGCAGGACATCTGCCGCCGGCTGGGGCATGAAAGTGGTTACCGGCA
>JAOZJV010000217.1:0-2754 GCA_029935695.1 Candidatus Krumholzibacteriia bacterium
GCAGTTGAATTTTCTGTTGCCTGAAGTGCGCGAAGCAGTCACCAATGTCATCCTCGATGTGGCGCGCATGTTCCCCATCATCCGTTTCGACGCAGCCATGACCCTGGCCAAAAAACACTACCAGCGATTATGGTTCCCCGCTCCCGGTGATGCCGGCGCCATCCCATCGCGTGCTGAACACGGCATGAGCAAAGAAGAATTCAACCGCGTCTTTCCCGAAGAGTTCTGGCGCCAGGTGGTGGACCGGGTGGCCGCCGAAGCTCCCGACACCTTGCTTCTGGCCGAGGCGTTCTGGCTCATGGAAGGATACTTTGTGCGCACCCTGGGCATGCACCGGGTGTACAACAGCGCCTTCATGAACATGCTCAAGATGGAAGACAACGCCAAGTACCGGCAAACCATCAAGAATGTGCTCGAATTCAGTCCCGCGGTTTTGCAGCGTTTCGTGAACTTCATGAACAACCCCGACGAGAAAACCGCCGTCGAACAGTTCGGCCGGTCGGATAAATATTTCGGCTGCGCCCTGCTGCTGGTCACCTTGCCGGGATTGCCCATGATCGGTCATGGTCAAATCGAAGGCTTCACGGAAAAATACGGCATGGAGTACCGGAAAGCCTGTTGGGATGAGAGCGTGGACGAAGAGATGGTCTCGCGCCATGAGAATGAGATTTTCCCGCTCATGCGTCTGCGCCATCTGTTCAGTGGTTCAGAGAATTTTGCCCTCTTCGATTTCGAAACCGAGCACGGGACCGTGGACGAGAATGTCTTTGCCTACACCAATCGCAGCGGCACCGAGAAAGCCCTGATCATTTTCAACAATTGTTACGAACAAACCAAAGGCAATGTCCGCAACAGTTCCGCCGTGAACACCGGCAGTTCCGAAGAACCTTACCTGGTGCGGCGCAGCCTGGCCGAGGCCCTGCAACTGGATGACTCTCCCGGCACCTGGTATGTCTACCGGGATCACAGCGATGGCCGGGAATATCTGCAAAGCGGAGCCGACCTGGTTCACAACGGATTCCACACCCACCTCAGCGGGTACCAATCCCGGGCCCTGGTGAATTTCCGCCAAATTCAGGATGTGGATGGATCCTGGGCCACTCTTGCTGATGGCTTGAGTGGACAAGGGGTGCCGGACATGAATCTGGCCCGGCGGAGAATGGAAATTGCTCCGGTGCTGGCTGAGCTCCAACACCTGGTTTCACCTGAGATTCTGGCTGGTCTTGAAAAACTGACCTTCGTTGCTGATGAAATTGAAGAATCGGATGCGCAGCCCCCTGTCACACCGGTCCTGGATTTCCCATGGCAATCCAGAATTGCCTCGTTCGAAACCGGAACCGGCACAAGGAAAGAACTGGATGCCCTGGTGGAAGGACTGCCGGGCAGCCGCATTCTTCAAGCCAACTATTTGGCAAACCAACTCGACAACCTGCCTGGCCCCTGGGCTTCAGAGCAGGAAATCACTCGTAATGGTTTCCTTTTGAAAAAGTCAGATGCGTCATTGTTCCTGAACGAAATGGCCGATGCGGTTATTCCCTGGGCCGGCAATTCCCATGCGGGCTGGTCCACTGTCTGGTTGGCTGAAATTCTGGCCACCAGCGAAAAAGCCCTGGCCCTGATGGCCAAGGGCGAAACTTCCTGGCTGGCTCCCATGCTCCAGCAGCCCGTTGTGCAGAAATTCCTGCAGGTGAACCGCCACCAGGGGCTGGAATATTTCAACAAGGAATCGCTGGATCATCTTCTGGCTGCCATGGTTTTTCGGGCTATTGACCTGGATCTGGTGGATAATCCGGCCAATTTATTGGATGCCAGAGCATTGCTGATTAGCCAGGCAGACCTTGGGCGGTACCAGACACAGTCACTCAGGAAAATCCTTTTGAAATAGCTACTACTGCAGTAGGTTAAGTTCCATAATTTCATTAAGTTCTCTTCTTTTTGGACGATATCTCAACACAGGGATTGGTCTATAACCGAAGAGAGCAGGAAATGACAACCGCCACGCAAGCATCCGCCTATGCCAGTGCTGAGCGCACCGATCAAAATGATATCACCGCGCACGCTGCCCAGCTGCGGGAAAATGAAACCCTGAGCATAGTGCTTGATGCCATCCCTCAGTATGTTGCCATCCTGGATGAAAACCGCCAGATCGTGGCGGCCAATTCCCGCTTTGTGGATGACTTTACTTCTGGCCAGATTGAAGAAATTATGGGCGTCAGACCTGGAGAGTTGGTGAAATGCCAACATTCATGCAACTCATCCGGAGGCTGCGGCACCACCGAATCCTGTAAATCCTGTGGTGCGGTCAACGCGATCCTCTCTGCCCAAAACGGAATACCGGCCAACAAGGATTGTCAGATCACGAGCAGTCAGCAGCAACAGGCTCTGGATCTGAATATTTCCGCCTGCCCGGTGCAGGTCAACGGCCGTTTGCTGACCTTCCTTACTGTGCGCGACATCGCCAATGAGAAACGTCTCCAGGTGCTGGAACGAACCTTCTTTCACGACGTGATGAATTCTGCCGGTGGAGCCATGGGCATCGCTGATGCACTGATCGAAGCCGAGGACATGGAAGAAGTTAAGGAATTCACCCCTCTGCTGGTTTCGGTGACCCAGCAACTGGTAGCCGAAATTCAATCTCAACGTGATATGCTGGCAGCGGAAAATGGCGATCTTACGGTTCAGGCTGAAGACCTGGGCACCTTGCATATTCTTCTGGAAGTGGTCAGCACTTACATCAGTCATCAGGTGGCAACA
>JAOZJV010000217.1:2764-6582 GCA_029935695.1 Candidatus Krumholzibacteriia bacterium
TGCATTTGGTGGTGGATCCAGGCACAGCCGACCGGTTACTTCACACCAGCAAACCACTGCTGCACCGTATTCTGGGCAATATGACCAAGAATGCCCTGGAGGCGACCTCAGCAGGAGGAACCGTCACCCTGGGTTGCAATGTGGAAGATGGGGAAGTTCAATTTTGGGTCAGGAACCCGGATGTCATGCCCCGCGCCATCCAGCTGCAGGTGTTCAATCGCTCATTCTCCACCAAAGGTGCGGGCCGGGGCATCGGCACCTACAGCATCAAATTGCTCGGTGAAAAATATCTCGGTGGCCGTGTTTATTTTGAATCCACAGAAGAAGACGGGACCACTTTTTGGGTTTGTTTGCCTGGGCAGTAGGCAGAAAATTCCAAGCCCAGGTTATGGTGTTGAAAGGTCCACCCGGGTGGACCTTTCAACTGAAAATAATACTTCCGGAATTACTCCTCGATCCCCAGTAAATCCAGCATAAAGGCATAAGAGAGAGCCGTCTCCTCCAACCGCCGGAAACGCCCTGAAGCCCCGCCATGCCCAGCTTCCATGTTGATCTTGAAAAGCAGCGGATTGTCATCCGTTTTCATCACCCGCAGTTTTGCCACCCACTTGGCCGGCTCCCAGTACTGGACCTGGCTGTCATGCAGTCCGGTGGTCACCAGAGTGGCTGGATAATTCATGGCCTGCACGTTGTCATACGGACTGTAGGAAAGCATGTAATGGTAATATTCCTCATCTGCGGGGTTGCCCCACTCGTCATATTCGCTGGTGGTCAGAGGGATGGAATCATCCTGCATGGTGGTCACCACATCCACCCACGGCACATGAGCCACCACACCGCGCCACACCTCGGGAGCCATGTTCATGATGGCGCCCATGAGCAACCCGCCAGCTGATCCGCCCATGGCAAAAAGACGGTCGTGAGATGTGTAACCATGCTCCACCAGATGATTGCCGCAATCGATAAAATCGGTGAAAGTGTTTTTCTTTTTGAGCAGTTTCCCGTCCTCGTACCAGGTGCGACCTTTTTCCTCGCCCCCGCGCACATGGGCGATGGCGAAGACGAAACCGCGATCAAGCAGACTCAAGTTGTTGCTGCCGAAACTGGCATCCATGCTGTACCCATAAGAACCATAGGCATACAGCAGCAAAGGGCTTTGACCATTGGGCGTGAATCCCTTGCGGTACACCAGGGAAACCGGCACCAGAGTGCCGTCGGCCGCGGGCACCTGCACATATTCGGCCTGGTAGTTTTCGGGTAAAAAATCACCCAGAACTTCCGTCTGTTTGAGCAGGGTTTTCTCACGTGTGCTCATGTCATAATCGAACGTTGTGGAGGGCGTTGTGAGGCTGGAATATCCAAAGCGCAGAACACCGGATTCCATCTTCACGTTGGTGGACAACCACACCGACCAGGTGGGCTCGCCAAAATCAAGATGGTAGGATTCGGAACCATCAGCAGGCAGAATTTTCAAATGTGTCAGGCCATCGAAACGTTCGGCCAGAACCAGCCACTGGTCGAACACTTCCAGATCTTCCAGAAAAACATCCTCGCGGTGCGGAACCAACTCGTGCCAGTTGGCCAGCCCCGTTTCATTCTGGTTGCATTGCATGAGACGGAAATTTTTGGCCTCGTGGTTGGTCAGAATCAGAAACCGGTCGCCCTGATGATCAAGATGGTATTCCAGATCGCGGCGGCGTGGCTCGAAGATGCGGAATTCACCCAAAGGGTTGTCGGACTCCAGAATTTGGTACTCGGTGCTGAGAGTCTGGGATGAGGAAATAAAGAGAAATTGCTCGCTCTTGGTGCGCTCAACCGAGACATCGAAGGTTTCATCCTGCTCTTCGAAAATCAATACATCGGTTCCGGGAGCAGCGCCCAATTCGTGACGCCAGACCTGATAACTGCGCAGGGTTTCCGGATCCTGGCGAGTATAAAACAGCGTGCGGTTGTCCAGAGCCCAGGTCACATCCCCCGTCACATCGGGGATGATGTCGTCGAGCAGTTGGCCCGTCTCCAGGTCCTTGATGCGCAGGGTGTAAAAGCGACGGCCGGCGGTATCAATACCAAAGACCACCATCCGGCTGTCGGGACTGACCTCCACCCCGGCCAGGGAAAAATATCCATCTCCGGCTGCCAGGGTATTGCCGTTGAGAAAAACTTCCTCTGTTTCGCTTCCTTCGGGCCTGCGGCAATGCAATTTGTACTCGCCGCCTTTTTCGAAACGCGAATAATACCAGTACCCGTTGTAGAGGTAGGGCACCGTAGTATCATCCTTCTTGATGCGGCCTTTCATCTCTGCGAAGAGTTTTTTCTGAAGTCCTTCAGTAGGAGCCAGAACCTGTTTGAGATATTCATTTTCCGCTTCCAGATATTGGATGACCTCGGGGTTTTCACGTTCCCGCAACCAGTAATAATTATCCACCCGGGTTTCGCCGAATGCCGTCAGTTCCGTGGGTTGGATTTTTGCAATTGGAGCAATGGGCCGGTCAGCGCCATCATCCTGGCATCCGGAAAACACACTGGTCATCATCATCAAAATTACCACCTTGGCAAAACAGTTCATGAATCTACCTCGTTGCGGCCAGGACAATTTCCGTGGCCAGAAATGGAAGGGCTGTGCGATCACCCCGGAAAATGGTTTTGCGAGCCAGAGAGCGAAACGCGGGCCAGGAAATCCTGTCCATGGGTGCGGTCATATGAAAAACCTGGTCCACAGTGAAACCGGCCGCTTCGACCAGTTGAATGATGTCAGCCCTGCGATAAATACGGGCCCGGGCCCAACGGTCGTGCATGGCTTTGGGCCACCAACTCACAAACGGAACCCGGTTCCAGGGCAGAAAGGGCAAATCGGCTCCGTGAGTTTCAAAAATCCACCAACGGTTGGGAACAGTCAGAATAAGTCTGCCGCCAGGCTTGAGCAACCGGTGCAGGTCCTTAAGGACGGCCATCTCATCAGGCACGTGTTCCAGCACGGTGAAGGATGTGGCCACATCCACGCTTTCTGCAGGCAGATCCACCGGTTGGCCGCCGGTTGCCAGAGCCTCAATACGCTCAGGATGCGCATATGTTTTTATGGCATGGCGGAAACCTGAGAGAAAGGCCTCATTGATATCCACCCCGGTGGTTTGTTCAAACGACGGTGCCAGCAAAAGAGTTTGAGCCCCATTGCCACAGCCAAAATCCAGCAGATGACCACCGGGTTGATTCAGGATGCTTTCCACCAGGCGTGCCCGGCGATGAAGAATGAGTTGGCCCTGACCAGCGGGCACACCGGCAGCCAGGTTTGGCAGAGAGTTTTGAGAGCTGTCCAAATCGGGGTTCAAATTTGCATCATCCTTTGCTACAGTGAGCTAATGAGTTCCGACAAAAAAGATGATATCACACGATCCGAGGAAAATGAAATCCTGAAGGATCGCAAATTCAGCATGGCCGAAGCCATCGGGCGCGCTGGTGCGGGTAATTTGAAAGGCGCCTCTCCCATTCCCCTGACCAAACAGGCCCTGATGGATCTTCAATCGATTCTTGAATCCCGCCTGCAGGATCCGGACGGCTCTCTGATGGAAACCCTGGTCCTGCGTCTCAGTCAGGATTTACCCCTGCTGGACAAGCATCGTGACCACCCGGTGGAAGCCCTCAGGGAACTTCTCAATAAACTGCTCTCTTCCGAAAGCGCGCTGCTGACTCTGGTGCGGGACACCGATGCCCGCTGGGGCCGCGATTATCAGGAGCGTCCCCGGTTCAACTTTCCCGGCAAACCTGATGCAGCAGATGATCCCTACACTCCTGCCGGAGTGCGCGAAACTCTGGAAAAACTG
>JAOZJV010000218.1 GCA_029935695.1 Candidatus Krumholzibacteriia bacterium
TCGCCCAGGTGGTCGAGCATCATCTTGGCCGACAGGATCATGGCGATGGGGTTGACCTTGTTCATGCCCACGTACTTGGGCGCCGAACCGTGTGAAGGCTCGAACACGGCCACCTTGTCGCCGATGTTGCCGCTGCAGGCGAAGCCGAGTCCGCCCACGAGTTGGGCGCACAGGTCGCTGACGATGTCGCCGAACATGTTGCTCGACACCAGCACCCCGTAGTTCTCGGGGTTTTTCACCAGCCACATGCACATGGCGTCGATGTTGGTCTCCCACAGTTCGATGCCGGGATATTCCTCGGCGATCTTGCGGGCTTCGCGCACCATCAGGCCGCTGGTTTCACGCACCACATTGGGCTTTTCGACGATGGTCACCGTCTTGTAGCCGAACTTCTTGGCGTATTCGAAGCCGGCGCGCACGATGTCCTGGCAGCCCTTGCGCGTGAAGATCCGCGTGGAGATGGCGATATCCTCGTTGGCGGTGCCTTCTAGTTTGCCCATCTGCGAGGGGTGGGTTTCGGTCAGCTTGTCGCGCACGTCCTGGGGCAGGGGATGGTATTCCACGCCCATGTACAGGCCCTCGGTGTTCTGGCGGAAAACCACCAGGTCGAGGCCATCCTTGAAGTTCAGAGGATTGCCCGTGTAGGCTTTGCAGGGTCGCAGGTTGGTGCTCAGGTTGAACTCCTGGCGCAACCGAACGATAGGACTGCGGTAGACCTTGCCGGTGCCCTGAAGTTCAGGGGCCAAAGCGGCCTCGGCTTCTTCCTTGGGCAGGCTGGTGATGGCGCCGAAAAGGGCGGCATCCACGTTATTCAGCATCTCGATGGTGCGATCGGGGAAGGGGTTGGCTTCGGTCTTCCAGAACTCCCAGCCGATATCACCATGCACGTATTCGGCGTCGAAGCCGAGCTTGTCCAATACGACTTTGGTAGCATCCATCACATCAACGCCCACGCCGTCGCCGGGCATCCAGCCGATTGTGTACTTGGCCATTGTTTCCGTCTCCTTAAAAGAAGTTGCAGGTTTTACTCGGGAAGCGTCTTGATTCTGCGCTAAAGATATCCAAGGAAGAGGGAAAAAGCCAAAACTCCTGCTGAATTTGTGTGAAAAAAGAGTCCCGGGTTTCACCGGGACTCCAAGATGCTGGCCAGCAGCAGGTTAGGCCTACCTGCCGGTGGCCCCAATGAAGGGAAATTTGTCACCACACTCCGGCCCCAACTTCGATGGCATATCCGATACTTTCCCAGTTGAAAAGACCCTTGTTTTTCACCCCCAGCCGCACTCCCCAGAAATCTGTTCCCAATACACCCAGAAAACTCAGAGGAGTGTGGCTCATGTTCAGCCGGAATTTCACGCCAGTTTCGGTCATCCAGTCGGAATAGATGGCGCCGGAATCATCCTCATCCCATTCCCGTCCGATGGCAAAATACCCATCCACCCAACGGGACGCACTGGGGGTGTAGACAATATTCCAGGCAATATCCCGCAGGCCTTTGTCTTTCAAATAAACACGATTGACGAACCATCCACCGGCAATGGGGTCCGATATGTTCTTCACCACTAACAGGGGGAACATGAATGAGATGCCACCAGTGTGATCCCGGCTGCCGTGGTTCAGGCCATCATACCGATAAGCTATGCTCAGGGAGTTGATGAAACGTTCTTCGTCCATCCAGCGGGTCACGGCCCGCATACTGTTGGCTTCCAGAATTTCCGGCCAGTCTTCGTCACCTTTGTCATCGATGAAATGAATGAGTTTGGGCTCTTTTTCCTGGTCCACATCGCCGGGACGGGGAAATGGACGGACCTGGTAGATGGCGTTGTCAGGAGCGTACACACCATCGACAGAGAACGTTTCCCGCAGAGGACTGTCCGGTGGCAGCGGGGGAAAAACACGATCCTGAGGCCAACGGACTTTGGCCATCCAAGCCTGAAATCCACCACTGTAAAGACCTCCCGAGCGCATGATGTCGCGCAGGCCCCAGGCGTCGTTGATGCGCTGGTTCACATCGAAGGTCGGGGTATAAACACCATCGTGATTCTTGTCGGTGCAACTGGCGTGTTTACCCTCTTCCACCAGAATGGTCATGGGAAATTCAGTGTACTGATCGGAGACCAGAGAGTTGTCATACCACTCCAGCCCGTGGGCCTTGGCAATGGTTCGTTCCACAAAGATGGCGTAGGAATCATCGGAGCAATCCTTACAATGATGCACATAGAGTTTCAGGAAGACAGACTCCACATCGTGCTTGTGGGCGCCGAGGCCTTCTTCGGTGGGATAATAAAAAAAGTAATCCAGATCGATGCCCGCCAGAGTGCGCAGGTCGATTTTGGTGTCGATGCGGTTGGAATGATCCCGGTAAATGGCAGGGTCTTCGCTGGTGCCACGGGTCAGCAGAGTGCGCACCATGTAATAAACCACCGGGGCGTCCACCTGCTCTTCAAAGGGAAAGGCAATGGGCAGGACGATGTCCTTGCCGTGTTTGCGTTCCAGATCGGGCTCGTCGGGAGAGAACCAGAGGATAGGCCCGCAATAGGATGCCAGCTGCTCAAAAGTCATGATGGGATCAGTGCCTGACCAGATAATTTCCAGTCCTTCATCGATCTGGCAACATTCACTGTGCTCTGCCTGCACCGGCGTGGCCAAAAGAGTGAGCATCAGAAGGGACAATACAAAGCGGAAAACCAACATAGAAATCCTCACATGTACTTGAATAAACAACTCAGGGTTGTTCCTGATATCGAGCGGGCCGACGGGTACAGTTTTCCACCATTTTCTCGCGCATGGCCACGGCTTTGGGGCTGGCGGCAGCTTGCACATGCTGTTGGTCAAGCAGATGGGCCAAACCCACCGAAGCGGTGACGAATGCCAAAGGCACAAGATAGGGAATATATTTACGACGCCCAGCCCGTTTGAGCAGGCGGCAGGTGGCGCGCGTGCCTGCGGCGAGGATGACGCAGAATCCCAATGAGGTCAAATAGAGGTGGCTCAGGTTCAACCAGTCGCCCGAGGCGGTGATACCGGAAAAAGGCAGCAGAGTGATGTAGGTCCAGGCAATGAAAAAGCGGATGGCCTTGTTGCCGAACACAAATCCGAAAAAGCTGTAGGAGATGATGGTCAAAGTCAGGAAAAACCGGATGAATGTTCGTCCATGGAACAGCCAGGTCACCAGGACGCTGGTGTCGTCCAGGATGGGAGATTGCTGCATGGGAAAGAACATCAGCGTGAGATAGCGGAAAATATTCTTGATGGACAGCCAACCGAAATGATCCACCGGAACCGAGCTGTCAAAAACCGTCGGGTGCCGGTATCCCCATTGGTATTGTCCCCAGTAGAAGAGAACGCCCACCAACGTGAACACGAGCAGATCCTTGGAGAGAATGGCCCGCCCTTTGCGCCATTGGAAAAAGAAGACCTTGTAGGCGATGAGTGTCAGGATCAGGGAAAAAGACGCCGTTCGGGTCAGGCCTGTCATCAGAAAAAGTCCCAGGCCCAGGATAAAGAGAGGCGAGAGAATTCTGCCATCCCGACGGAAATCATTGCGGATGAAAAAGTACAGGACGAGCATGTGCAGCCCGGCCAGCATCAACGATTCCAGGTGGTGCACACCCATCAGGATTTTACCGTAGCTGCCCACGCCGAGGGCAAACAGCATGGCCGCCAGGACAGACATGGCCCGCCGGTGAAAGAGCATGTGCACCAGCATATAAACGATAAAAGAATTGAAAGAATGGATCACCAGGTTCACGGCAATGTAGCCTGCGGGGTTCAGACCAAAAAACCTGTATTCCCAAAGAAACGCCAGCTGCAACAGGGGTTGGCTGAAGTAAAAACCGATATGGCTGAACATGGCCATGGGGTTCTTGGCCAGGTTGTTGGCTTCGCAGAGAATACTCGCATCGAGGGAATCCCAGAGGGGTGTGTTCATCAACTTGCCAAAAGCAAGAAAGCATGTCGCCAGCAGCATCAGAAAAACCCAGGCATGTTCCTTAATAATTCGCATAATAAAAAAAGAATAAACCTCATCGTGAACAGGAATCAATTATTCATTGGCGACATGGGGAAGTTGCAGCTTACAATAAGCCTGTCTCACACCAACCCCGATCAGGAGCATTATAACATGAATCCTCGTCTTGCAAACCCCCGCTTCACACTGATTGCCGTGATTTTGGGTGTTCTTTTTTCAGTATTCAGTTTCAGTTTGGCCCATGCAACCGAGGAACCGGTGAAGGGTGATGGGCCTTTCAATCTTACCATTTTCCATACAAACGATGCTCACAGCTACTTCCTGCCCCGTCCTGCAGTTTGGCGTGATGATGGGCGCATGGTCGGTGGCGTCATCCCCCTGGCCTGGCATCTGGAGAAACAGCGTGCCGATTGCTCTGCTGATCTGCTGCTGGACGCGGGGGACTTCATGACCGGCAACCCCGTCTGCCAGTTTCAGCCCCATGGCGTTCCGGGGGAGGCCGTGGCCCGCATGATGAACCTTTTAAATTATGATTGCGGCACCATCGGCAACCATGAATTCGACATTGGAGCAGAAAACGTCAAGCGGCTGATTCCCCTTTTCGACTACCCACTGATCGCTGCCGATATCGTGGATGAAGACGCCCAAAAAGTTTTCCGCAGTGAACCTCTGATTGTGGAGCGCGGCGGATTGAAAATTGGCATCATGGGTGTTTCCTGCGCCGAAATGAGCGGTGTTGTGACGGCCAGTCGTTTTGGTGGCCTGAAAAGCATCGACCAGGGCTGGGTTTTGCAGCGGCAGGCGGTGCAGCTGGATCCGAAGGTGGATCTGATGGTGGTCATCACCCATAACGGTTTTGATGGCGATGTTGAGCTGGCACAGGTGCTGGCCGGAACCGGTGTGGATGTCATCGTGGGCGGCCACAGCCACAGCCGGTTGAAAGAGCCCCATCTGGAAGAAGGCATCCTCATTGTTCAGGCCGGCTCCAAGTGGACCAACCTCGGCCGCCTCGATCTGCAGGTGGCAGATGACCGGGTTGTAGCCTACAACGGTCGCCTCATCACCCTTTGGGCCGATGGCGCCGAGGCCGGTCCTGAATTGACCAAACTGGTCGAGGGATACGAGAAGAAGGTGGCTGATGAATTTGGCCGCACCATCGGCACCCTGGTCACAGACTGGCGTAAAGGACGTGGCGAAAGCAATCTGGGCAATTTCCTGGCCGATCAAATGCGCCTGTCCGCCAAGGCTGATGTGGGGCTGGTCAACAGCGGTGGCATCCGCAAATCCATGAATGCCGGTCCCATCACCGCCCTGGACATCAACGAAATGCTTCCTTTCTCCAATATGTTGGTCACCGCCAGGCTCACCGGCAGGGAACTCAAGACCGTGGTCCAGGCCAACGCCGATGCCCAGGTTGAGGGCAAGCACGGAATCCTTCAGGTGTCGGGGTTGAGTTACCGGTTCCGCACTAACAGTGCTGGAAACGCTGCGGTGGTGGAAGAGATCCTGGTCGGCGGAAAGCCTTTGGACTCAGAAAAGGTCTACACTGTGGCCATGCCCGACTATGTGGTGATGATGGCTCACGTGTATCTGAACATCGATACTCCGGCCACCGAAGATGTGGGTCTGACCATGACCGATGCGGTGGTGGCAGGGGTGGAAAAAACCGTGGCCATCGACAGCAAAATCGAAGGACGCATCATGCGTCTGGACAGCAAATAAGGGACAGTCCCTTTTTGAGAATATGATCAGTGGAAATTGATAAAAAACCTGTCAATAGTTTAACACATGATGGCTGTTTTGTGTTATGCTGTAGAGGTCCAGTTGGCTATGCCCCCGGAAGCAACGACTCATGGGGGTATTTCCGAAGGATGCGAACCTTTTTCCGGCGCACTCGTAAGTCTAACAGTCGGTTTTCGGCAAAAGATTTCGAGACGGACATCAGACGCGGAAAGTGGCTTGACGGTAATCGAGCCAGCTTCCTTCGCGCAGGTTGCCACGACCGAATTTGACGAGCAGTTCGTCACATTCGGAGTTCTGCCCCACAGGACTTCGATCGGCACGGCAGCATGCTGTAAACGCGAAGGAGAGGCACCATGGGTGCAAACATCTACAGTGTGGATTATTACTACACTACCGTTGAGGATACGCCCGGTATGGGCTGCAAATTCCTCAAAACCCTTGTCCAGGAAGACGTCAATCTTTTAGCTTTCAACGCCTTTCCGGTGGGTCGCGACCGCACACAATTAGTCATTTATCCCTTGAACAGCACATGGCTCGGTGACCAGGCCAGACATGAAGGTTTGCGCCTGATCGGGCCTCATCATGCCTTCATGATTCATGGTGATGACGAGTTGGGCTCTCTGGTGGATATCCACAAAAAGCTATGTGATTCGGACATAAACATCAGCAGTTCCAACGGAGTGGCCGATGGGCGGGGTGGTTATCGCTACATCATGCATGTGCATCCGGATGATTACAAACTGGCCACGGAAATTCTGGATGTGGATCAGAAGGTGCGGCCTCTGTCTGAATTTCACATTGCTCCGTTCCGTCGTTTCCAAGCGAAGGGATAGGTTGTGCCGTTGAAATTGTGT
>JAOZJV010000778.1 GCA_029935695.1 Candidatus Krumholzibacteriia bacterium
ACGGAGCAGCATCAACCCGTACTACACGTACAACATCTACGGGTTCCGGCCTGTGAGGTCGACCCAATGATGCCGCAAAGCGGCATGCCAGCTCTTAGCTATTAGGCTCTTTGCCCTTGGCTATGAGCGAGCCAGCCAGACAGACCAGCGAGGGAGGCGGCTGATCCCCAGATCAGCCAACCGACCCGATGGGCTGCCTGGCTGCTGAGCGGCGAAAATTAGTAATGGAAAAATAGCAACTGGAAATTGTGAAATGAAATTGATAGTCCTGAATTTGCAACATTCTGACTCCGAAGGTTTTGACTCCACTCCTTTGGATGAATTTTGTCAAACCCACGATGTGAAAGGTTGGGTGAACCATTTTTATATCTCCGGTGGCCAACCACAGCTTGCTATTATTCTGGAATACCAACAGTCCATTTCAAATGGCCCCAGAGCAAGCCTGACTGAAAGTCGGTCTCGTCAGGATCACCGTTCCAATCGGGCCTCTGAAAATCGCCCTGTCTTTGATCGTCTGCGGGACTGGCGTTCTTTGCGCGCGAGACAGGATGGTGTACCTGTTTATGTGGTGTTCACCAACTTGAATTCAGTTTCCTAATTTGTATCAAATTGGCCGTTAACCCATGTTGAAATAAATGTGGAAACTGACAATGTGGTTTTACGGCCGTTTTACTGGAAGTAAAATACACCCTGCCCCAAATAGCCTATACTGGATTTCCTGAAAGATTGGAAAGCCTTTCAGAAGAAGGGCTGACTTGGCGCAGTTTTGGCCTTGTGTGAGAAACAGGGAGCGATTTTCCATAGGTTTTATGTTTTAATTGAGTGCAAGAGTAAAAAAGGTAGGTGGTCGCAAATTGCGACCACCTATCTAATCCAAAAATCGCCAACTAAATACCACATGCCATTCGACCTGATGGAACTGATCAAGAATTAAGGTAATGAAAATGGAATCGAAATGAGCAAAAAAGAAAACCAAATTGTACCCAACAATTCCTTTACCGAATTCCCCTTATTTATACAACTCCCAATGGCAAGGTAGAGGTTGAAATCTTCCTGAAAGATGAAAACATCTGGTTGACACAAGAACGCATCTCAGAACTATTCGGTGTTCAACGACCGGCAATAACTAAACATCTAAAAAATATCTTTGAATCCAGCGAACTGAAGGAAGAATCAGTTAGTTCCATTTTGGAACATACTGCCCGAGATGGAAAAAATACAAAACCAAGTTCTATAATTTGGATGCCGTTATTTCAGTGGGGTACCGGGTCAACTCCAAACAGGCAACGCAATCCCGGATTTGGGCAACCGAACGGTTGAAGGAATATATCATCAAGGGTTTTACAATGGATGATGAGCGCCTTAAAAATCCAAGCCGAATATTTGGTGCGGATTATTTTGAAGAACAACTTGCGCGTATCCGTGATATCCGATCCAGTGAAAGACGATTTTATCAAAAAATTACAGATATCTACGCTGGTTGCAGTGCCGATTACAATAAAAATGCCGAGGAGACCAAACACTTTTTTGCCACTATTCAGAACAAGCTGCATTGGGCTATTACAAATCAGACAGCAGCAGAAATAATTCATGACCGAGCTGACAGTCAAAAAACAAATATGGGACTTACATCTTGGAAAAATTCACCTATAGGCCCCATTCGTAAGCCGGACGTTTCAATTGCCAAGAACTATTTAAATGAAGAAGAAATGGATGGATTAAACCGAATTGTGACAATGTATCTGGATTATGCGGAATTGCAGACAATGAACAGGGTGATTTTGAATATGCGGGACTGGATTTAAAAGCTGGATGCATTCCTGCAGTTTAATGAACGGGAGATTTTGGATAATCCGGGC
>JAOZJV010000779.1 GCA_029935695.1 Candidatus Krumholzibacteriia bacterium
CCCCTGAGAGCTCAGCCCCATTTGGCCGGTGTCAAGAGCGGCATTGCCCAGGAAGTGCATCAGCATCACAGCACCCTCTTGAGACGTTCCACACGGTTGAGAAGTTTGGTGATGCGGACGGCAAAGTGGTCATCTACCACTACGACCTCACCAGAGGCCAGCAGTGCGCCGTTGACCAGAATATCAACCGGTTCACTGACTTGACGCGAAAGTTCCACAACGGAACCGTTGGACAGGTTCAGCACATCCCGGAATTTCATGCGCGTCCGGCCAAGTTCCACTGTGATTTCAAGATTTACATCCAATAGCATGTCCAAATTGGCTGTATCGGGCACTTCTTCACCCAAATCACTCAGGAGAGATTCCGATTCGAAATCCTCCCCCGGATGTTCTTCCGTGGCCACAGCTTCATTCACATTGAGATCATCGGTGGTCATGCTCTACTCCTTGTCCAGTTGCTGGATCAGTTTGACAGCGCGGTTTTGGCCAATGCGGCCGGCTTCACCCAGCCAACTCTCTTGTCCTTCGATTTTCACGAGCAAGGGTGCGTCCTTGCTTTGAGGAAGATGAAGAATATCGCCCAGGGCCATGTTCATCACATCCTGCAGGGTTGATTTCAATTCACCAAGTTGAACGGTCATTTGGCTTCCCGTACCCTGAATCATATCCAGGATGCGCCGGCGGTCGTCCTTCTTTTCATGCTGGGTCCGCATTTCAACACCCGTGACAGGATCAAAAATATCCCGCACCGGGCCAAAGGCTGCCTGGGGAAAGCCCAATTCAACCATTCCTTCCACCGTGTCCAGTTTCACCATGAATTTCATGATGATCATGGCGGTACCGTCAGCCAGGCCGGTGAGATAGTTGGGGTTATTTTCCAGACTTACAAAATCCGGACTCACTTCCAACCACTTGGAAATACCTTTGCGGAAAATATCCGTGAAACGGCCTATTAATCCGGCGTTAATTCCCCGTTCAATTTCCGTAAATTCCCTGACGTTTTCTTCAGGATCCACGGTGCCGCCCATCAATTTTTTCAAAAAGATGAAGGACAGTCCAAGATCCACATGGACCATGGAATAGCCCTTAAGAGGGGCCAATGTTACAAAAGAGGCACAAGTCGGGTTGGGTAATTCCTCCAGATACTCTGAATATGTACTTTGCCGCAGACCCTGAAATTCAACAGTGGTGGTCATGCGAAACAGGTTGGTAAAATCGATGGTACCGGTTTTGGCGTAGGATTCGCCCACAGCATTCAGATTTTGCTCGAAAGTCCGGGAAATACTGTTGGGACGGTTGAAATCATAGCGTTTGCTGCCACCGGGAAGGATATCCTCATCGGCGGAGTCGGCATTCAGGACATCATCAAGGTCCATCCCCATGCCGTCGTTGACATCGCCCACCATGCCTTCGGCTGCGCCAATGGCGGCATCCAAATCCAGGTCGTCCTGAGCATCGTTGTTGCTGTTGTTATCAGGTGCCACGAAATTTCCTCGGGTCCGCTACTGCACGACCAGGTCGGAGAAATAGACATTCATCAGGGTTCCCTCGGGCATTTTTTCATCGATACGGCGGAAAATCTCATCCCGCAGGCCTTGCTTGCCTTCAGGAGTGGAGAGCTCTTCAGCGGTTTTGTCCGAAAGGGTCATGATGACCATGTCCCGCAATTGAGGCAGCCGTGAGGAAACCACTTCCGCGACAATGGCATTGGGCACTTCAACATTGATGTTGATGCGCAGGTATCGGGGCTTGGAGGAATTACCGGCCAAAGTGACCACGATATCCTCAAGATTGACCAAAACACCCATCTCAGGCATTTCTTCCACCGGGTCCACCATTTCGGAGCCATCCATGGCTG
>JAOZJV010000219.1 GCA_029935695.1 Candidatus Krumholzibacteriia bacterium
GGGGCATCATCTCGCCCAGGGGAGCCTGGTACTGCCCGCCGATGTGGCATTGCCCGCAGCCTTCACTCAAGGTATCGCCGGCGCTGGTGATGACGATTTCCGCCCAGGCGGTCATGGCAAATGAGCCTGGTTTGGGGCAGGGACGATTCAATTTTCCCATGGCGAAGTTGTCGGCTTTTTTTCCGTTGAAGCCCCAGACGTTGTCGTGGTCTTTGGTGAAAAAACGGTAGTGTGCCGAGCTGGTCAGGTTATCCATGAGGTTGGTGCTGACCTGCTGATCGGACGCATCGGTGTAATGAATTTTTTCATGGCACTTCAGACAGGTGGAAGGTCCTTCGTAGGTCATCAAACCTTCGACCTGGAAAAGTGCAATGTGGTCAAAGTCGTCTGCCAGATCAGGATACTCTGCACGGAGTTCGGCGGCCATGGTCTGGATTTCGGATTCGGCAGCCACTGAGATGGGGTACTCGATGCTGCCCGGCCGGCTATCAGCTGGCATCATGGTGTTGATCAGGTGGGACCAACCTGAGATGACCAGGGCCACCAGAAGGCTCAAAAGCAGGATGAGTATGAAACGCCGACGCTGCAAAACAGGCATGGTGACTCCTGGACTAACCGTGATGAATGATATGTTAATTATTAATCATTCAGTTGGTTGGGTCAAGAAATCAGCACTCCTAAAAATGGGCATTGATTCCCGGCAGCCACTGCAGTCCGGAAGGGTTATTGCCCGCATAGTTCAAAAGGCCTATTTGTATCCCTTGAAGAACCTCGGCCCGGTTGAATATTCCGATGGTCAACCCGGTGGATTTTTTGGTTTTAGTATAGATTCCGGTGGCCAATCCGGTCATGGATTCTGTTTTCAGATACCCGAGGGCCAGGGCTGCTCCCGAGGCTTCTTCCGCCCCGATGCCACAACCGGCAAACAGGCCCTGAATGGTCCGGCCTCCAATGCCCAGTCCGCCCAGGGCGACCCCGGTGATGTCGTGCCCGCCAACTCCCAGTCCGCCAATGGCAACCCCGGTGATGTCGTGCCCGCCAACTCCCAGTCCGCCAATGGCAACACCGGTGATATCTTCAGCTCCAAGACCCAGTCCGCCCACGGCGATACCGGTGATCTCATGGGCACCCAGGCCCAAACCACCAAATAAAATGCCGGTGGCGTTTTCGCAGCCCATTCCGAGGCCGGCCAGAGCGATGCCCTGAACATCCTGAGCTCCCATGCCCAGGCCTGCGATAAAGACACCCTGCATATTGTGAGCGCCGATCCCCAGGCCCGCAACACCGATCCCCTGCATATCTTCAGCGCCGATGCCGAGGCCGCCAATGGTGATGCCCTGCATATGTCCATGCCCGGTGCCCAGTCCAGCCAGGTTGATCCCCTGGAATTGATAACCATCCAAACCGGCAATGCCGATGTTGATTCCCTGGTAAACAGCCTGACGATTATCCTGATGAGCCCAGAGCATCAGGTTTAGACCTTGTGAATTATAAATGCCCCGATCCCGAAAATTCAGACGCACACCGGAAAACTGTTCCAGATTTCCAAAACCCAACCCCACCTTGTTGGTGGGCAGGCCAAACCCTCCTGCCTGAACCGGAGCAGCGATCAAAACAAGAAACACCAGGGCAAGCAGAAGGGAAGTGGAATATTGAATTTTGAAATGATGAAAACTCCGCATTGTGATCCTCGCGTATTTGAGAAAAAAACTTCCTTCAAAGAAGTAGACGGCGATGGGAGTTAAAGGTTACAAAACAGGATGAAATAGCACGGACAAAGACCTTCCTGTTCCTTGTTATATCCTTAATTGAGTACCATAATGCGTCGATACATATCTTCCAGTGGATAAAAGCCCTAGCTTTGAAGGCAGTTGAATATGGATTTTCTCAAAAACAAACCCCTCTTTTTAACCCTGATCATCGTGACCGGAGCAGTGGTTCTGATCACGGCCCTTTCCATGTGATGATCTGTATCCTGGTTCTCTTCCTTTTGGTGCGCCTGGGTGAAGTCACTGGTCATCTGCCTGTGCTGGCCACCAGTTATGCCGACGACCTGCTGTGCATGCCTCTGGTGCTGGGGATTGTTCTCTGGTGCCATCGTCATCTGGGGAAGCAGAGCATGACCTACACTCTGCCGCGCAGCCACAGTCTTCTGACACTGGCTTTGTTTGCCCTCTATTTTGAAGGATTGCTTCCCCGGTTGAAAGTTTCAGCGGTGGCGGATCCCATGGATCTTCTGATGTATCTGGCGGGCTATCTGATCTTTGAAACACTGATGAACAAAAAGGCCTCACCCATCAGGCAGGGCTACCATCAAGGGTCTGCCTGACAATGCGAGTAAGGGCTTCGGATCCGAAGGGTTTTTTCAGGAAAGGGTGGGGTGAATGGGAAATACCCGTCAGGTTGAGTTTGTTGTCCACATATCCTGACATGAAAACAACCTTCAGCTGAGGTTCCTGTCTGAGAAGACCTGCGGACAACTCCACACCACTGATTCCCGGCATCACCACATCAGTCAATAACAGGTCAATGCTTTCTCGATGAACCGTAAAAATTTCACTGGCTTCGGAAGCATCTTCGGCGATCAGGACAGTGTAACCGTACTGCTGCAAAACCGTAGTGGTGAGGCTGCGCACCAGGGGTTCGTCCTCCACCACAAGAATGGTTTCTGAACCTCGCAGTTGTTGGCTGGTGATGGTGAGAGGTGCGGGCTCATCAACAATCTCATCAACGACACCAGGAAAAAGAATGGTGAATTGACTGCCTTTGCCAGGAGTTGATTCCACAGAAAGATGACCCTTGTTTTGATGCACAACCCCATAGACGGTGGCCAGTCCCATGCCCGTGCCCTGATTGACATCCTTGGTTGTAAAAAAGGGGTCAAAAATTCTATTTTGAATGGCCTGGTCCATGCCGCAACCAGTGTCCGAAATGACCAGAAAAACATATTGTCCTGCTAATTTTTCTTTGCAGAGACCACACTGCTGCTGACTGATGTTTTTGGAGTAGAGGTCCACCAGAAGGGATCCTCCATCGGGCATGGCTTCACGGGCATTGACCACCAGATTAAGCAACACCTGATCCAATTGAATGCTGTCGATGAAAATATTAGGCAGGTCTTCGGAAATATTGAGTTCAACCCGGATGTCTTCACCCATCATGCGCGTGAGCATACGCAGACTTTCGCGCACAGTGTGGGCTGGATCCACAAGCCGTGGTGTGGCGATCTGTTTGCGACTGAAGGTCAACAGCTGCGCGGTCAAATCTGTGGCTTTGCGTCCCGCTTTTTGGATTTCCAATAATTCAAAAGGTTTTTCAGCCTGGTTCTGCGGGTCATCCAAAAGCAAATCGGAATAACCGTTGATCACTGTCAGAAGGTTGTTGAAATCGTGGGCGATGCCACCGGCCAATCGTCCGATGGCGTCCATTTTTTGTGATTGGGCCAGCTGTGATTCCAGGTCTTCTCTTTCCTGCCGGGCCGCACGGTATTCAGTGATGTCGGTGCAAATACCTTCCAGGGATGTTGCCTGGCCCTTGTCATTGAATCCAAAGGCGTGTCTCTGGTTGACCCAGACGATGTGCCCCTGTTTGTGGGTCACGCGGTATTCCACATGGGGAGCGACATCCCCCCGGGCAATTTGCCGGTTCAGCTCTTCAAAAACCTGTCGGTCATCGGGGATGACCAGTTCTTCCAGCAGACGGGGGTTGGCAAGAAATTCTTCCGGGGTATGCCCGGTCAGGGTGAACACGGCGGGGCTGACATACTCGTAACGATGCTCCAGGAGCAACCAGCGAAAAATCACATCCCGGGCATTTTCTGCCAGCAGGCGGAAACGCTCCTCACTGGCGGCCAATTCCTGATGGATGGCGGATTGTTTATCCAATTGGGAAATGTAAAACCCGTGAAGGCGGCGGTTAAGAATTCCTATAAAGAATCCCACTGTGCCACCAAAAAGAACGGGAACCAGAAAACCTTTGGGGTCCGTGAAGGAGGCATTGATCATAATTTTCTGAGGTATGGAAAATAATGAAAGCACAAGGGCACCAAGCAAAGTGGCCAGCCAGATGGGAACACTCCGGCAGGTGGAATGGGGGCGATGCTCGGTTTTTGGGGTCATTTTTTCTCCCTGTTGAATTCAACAATGCAGATTGTAACCTTAATTCCCCATGATATGCAAGGCAGTACAAAAAACAGGGCCACCCCGAAAGGTGGCCCTGCAATCAACCGTCAATAATTGCCGTTTACTTCTCTGCGTAGGTCAACCCGGACAGATGCTCCAAAGTCGCCCAGCGGCGATCGATGAATTCCTGTCCCATTATGGTCAGTCGGGCAGCAGTTTCCGGATCAGACTTCTGCAACATCTTGAACCGGTTTTCAATGGCTGCATATTCGGCAAAGGTTCCAACAGGTGCTTTGCAATCCAGCTTCAAGGGAGCAACACCAGTTCCGATCCGGCGGGGATCGTACCGGTAGATGGGCCAGTAGCCGGTTTTCACAGCCAGCGTCTGGTGCTCATTGCCAAAGCTCAGGTGATAGCCATGCTCAATGCAGGGGCTGTAGGCAATGATCAGGCTGGGCCCGTCATAACTTTCAGCTTCCTTGATGGCATTGATGGTCTGGGCATCCTTGGCGCCAAAAGCAACCTGGGCCACATAAACGTTGCCGTAGCTCATGGCAATCAGTCCCAGATCTTTTTTACCGATGGCCTTGCCACCAGTGGCAAACTTTGCAACAGCGCCGATGGGTGTGGCCTTGGAGGCCTGCCCGCCAGTGTTGGAGTACACCTCGGTGTCCAGCACCAGCACATTGACGTTCTTGCCGGAAGCCAGCACATGATCCAGTCCACCGTAACCGATGTCATAGGCCCATCCGTCACCACCGACAATCCAGACGCTCTTGTTGACCAGATAGTCAGCCAGGTCGTTCAGACGCAGGGCAGCTTCGGAAGTATTGCCTTCCAGCTTTTTGCGCAACATGGTCACGTTCTGACGCTGGTCCACAAAATCCTGTTCGGTTTCCATGGTGGTTTTCAGGATGGTGTCGGTAAGTTCAGCACCGATTTCATCACTGAGCTGAGCCACCAGCATGCGTGCTTCGCCAATCATCATGTCGATGGAGAGGCGGAAGCCCATACCAAACTCGGCATTGTCTTCGAACAGACTGTTGGACCAGGCAGGGCCGCGTCCGTCGCTGTTCTGGGTGTAAGGCGTTGTGGGCAGATTGCCACCGTAGATACTGGAACAACCAGTAGCGTTGGAGATCAAAGTACGATCACCAAACAACTGGGTCACCAGCTTGATGTACGGAGTTTCGCCACAACCGGGGCAGGCACCGGAGAACTCGAACAACGGCTCCATGAACTGGCTGCCCTTGATGTTGGTCTTGATCTTGGTCCGATCAGGATTGGGCAGGTCCAGGAAGAAGTCCCAGTTTGCAGCCTCAGCTTTTCGCAGGGGCATTTGCTCGGCCATGTACAGGGCCTTGCGTTCGGGATTCGCCTTGTCCTTGCCAGGGCACTCGACAACGCACAGTCCGCAACCGGTGCAATCTTCCGGAGCAATCTGGATGGTGTACTTGGTGCCGGGGAAGTCCTTGCCCTTATAGTCCAGTGATTTGAAGGTCTCGGGAGAGCCTTCCAGCAACTCGGGCTCGTAAACCTTGGCCCGGATGGCTGCGTGAGGACAAACAAACGCACACTTGTTGCACTGGATGCAGAGTTCATCTTCCCACACGGGAATTTCCTGAGCAATGTTGCGTTTCTCCCACTTGGCGGTGGCGGTGGGCCAGGTGCCGTCGGGGGTGAAAGAACTCACCGGAAGAAGGTCGCCTTTGCCGGCAAGCATCATGGCCGAAACCTGCTTGACGAAATCAGGAGCTTCGTCGGCCACAATTGCCGAGCGGACTCTGGTGGCAGTCACTTCGCTGGGAATTTCCACAGCGTGCATGTTTTCCAGGGAGGAATCCACCGCTGCGTAGTTCATGTCGACAATCTTCTGGCCCTTTTTGCCGTAGGTCTTGACGATGGCGCCCTTAATCTGCTTGATGGCTTCGTCACGTTCGAGAACACCACTGATGGCAAAGAAGCAGGTTTGCATCACAGTATTGATACGACCGCCCATGCCGGCATCCCGGGCAACCTTCACCGCATCCACCACATACATCTTGGCGTTTTTGGCCAGGATGGCGCTTTGAACTTCCTTGGGCAGCTTGTCCCAGACTTCATCAGCACCGTAGGGGCTGTTGACCAGGAAGGTGCCGCCGTCCATCAGCGCATCGAGCATCTCGAACTGATCGAGGAATGTCCACTGGTGGCAGGCCACAAAGTTTGCCTTACGAATCAGGTAAGGTGTGTGCAGCTTTTCAGGACCAAAACGAAGGTGACTGATGGTCACCGCGCCGGCTTTCTTCGAGTCATACACGAAGTAACCCTGGGCGTGGTTGTCAGTGCCTTCACCAATGATCTTGATGGAGTTCTTGTTGGCGCCAACGGTACCATCGGAACCGAGACCATAGAACATGGCCCGCACAACACTGTCGTCTTCGATGTCATAAC
>JAOZJV010000780.1 GCA_029935695.1 Candidatus Krumholzibacteriia bacterium
TGGGCTATTCTGTGGCATTCTTTTGGCATTCCTCTTTCGTTCCCGTTAAAATTCCATGTTAAACCCGCCTGGCAAGACACGACCGAGAATTTAGTGGGTTCGCCATGAGCATAATGTCTTACCAGCATCATTTCACTCTTGAGGTTTTACACATATGTGATTAACTTGGTTGTAGGAATCAGTCTTAGATTTGGTTAGTTGCCAGCTTGGTCTGGTGTCTCGAAACGGAACGGCTATGAACCAAATTCTGGGTCAAGCCCTTAACATCACTGGCTTTGTCTTTGTGATGCTGCTACTGATCGACTACCTGAACGTGATGACCCGGGGCTTGTGGAATGGACACATGGCCAGCAATCGCTGGGGTCAATACCTGATTGCCGCATTGCTCGGTGTGACTCCTGGCTGCCTGGGTGCTTTTCTCGTTGTGGGGCTTTACACTCACCGCCTGATGTCGATGGGAGCGCTGGTCACTGCAATGATCGCCACAAGCGGTGACGAGGCATTTGTCATGTTTGCAATGGTTCCCGGTCCGGCCTTGGCGTTGACTCTCGCTTTGCTGGTCTTTGGTGTCGTTGTCGGGGCAATCACGGATCGATTCCACCGCGGTCATCCAGATCGATGCGTCCAGATGGAGGTCCATGAGGAAGAAGCCTGTCGGTGCTTCAATCGGCAGGAAGTTCTTCCTCAACTGAGGAACATGACGCCGGCCCGGGGTATCCTGCTGATCTTCCTTGTCTCGTTACTGGTCGCCCTGGTTCGCGGTTACGTCGGCCCCCCAGTATGGAACTGGATCCGGGTAACGATTCTTCTCTTGACGACCATTTCCTTGTTTATCGTCAGTACGGTGCCGGAACATTTCCTGGAACTCCACTTGTGGAATCACGTGTTTCGGAAGCATATGCCGCGCATTTTTGCCTGGACTTTTGGAACTCTCCTGATTCTTCACTTTGCTCAGCAACAGTTTCCGCTGGAGGGAATGATCCGTGAGAACCTCTGGGTGGTTCTTCTGGTTGCATCCTTGGTTGGTCTGGTTCCAGAGTCCGGCCCGCATTTGGTATTTCTGACTCTTTACGCCCAGGGGACAATACCCATCAGCATCCTGCTGGCCAGTTCCATCGTCCAGGACGGCCACGGAATGTTACCGCTTCTGGCTCATTCGAGGAAAGATTTTGCGTACGTCAAAATCATCAATTTCACAGCGGGTCTGGGTGTTGGTGCTATCGCTCTGCTGTTTGGTGTTTGAAGGAGTTTTTCCAACAGGGAAGGATGCTGAAAATGATAGCCTATGGACCAGTACCCTCACGCCGACTGGGCCGAAGCCTGGGTATTAACAATATCTCGCCGAAGCTCTGCTCTTACGCCTGTGCCTACTGTCAGGTTGGATACACGGTGGAAATGAGAATCGACAGACGGGAATTTTATAGTGTGGAGAGAATTGTCGGGGAAGTTTCGGCCCGACTTGATGAAGTTCGTCTGGCTGGCGAATCGGTTGACTACCTAAGCTTCGTGCCGAACGGCGAACCAACCCTCGACATAAATTTGGGCGGCGAGATCGAGGAACTGAAAAAATTCGGAATTCCTGTCGCTGTTATCACCAATTCTTCTCTTCTGGACCACCCGCAAGCGAGACGGGAACTGGCTTTCGCCGATTGGGTCTCGTTGAAAGTCGACACGGTGGACGAGGAGGTCTGGCGTCGCTTGAATCGTCCACATCGGCTTTTGCAACTGCCTGACATTCTGGCTGGACTGGAAAAGTTTCGGGAAATTTTCACGGGCACTTTGGTGACCGAAACAATGCTGGTTGCCGGTGTGAATGACGCCACGGCTCAAACTGTCGGCACGGCGGAATTCCTTTCC